>CAZWLF010000006.1:0-19783 GCA_964634805.1 uncultured Gammaproteobacteria bacterium | reverse complement strand
ATCCAATTTTCTTTTTTTCCGGCAATAAATACTAAGGCATCTTTGAAAAAAATAAAGATAATTAAAAAGAATGAAAAGGCGCCAGCTAAACCGATTTCTCCTAACATTCTTAAGTAATCGTTGTCCGTGGCTAAGCCCAATGAAGAATAACCTGTGCCGAGAAAAGGATTTTTTATAAAAGCTTTGACCGCTCTTGGCCACTCTGCCTGAAAGCGGATATTGGAGGACCTGACCGCGGCTAATTCCGCTTCTTCAGGAGTTGGCCAGGTTCTTGCCTCACGGAGAATTCTGGTTGGTTTTGGAAGCGTTTCGCCTGAGGTTTCTTTTTTCTCTTCTGCGGTTGGCATCGGTGAAATTTTGGTCGGAGCGGCAGTCGGCTCAGCCTTTTTTATAAAGGAGAGCAAGCCTTGCCAAGGTTTTTTTCCGGAAACTAACTGACTGATTACGGGGACGCTTTTTATTGAAGCGGCTAATCTGGCATTAAGTTCCTTTGATTGAAAACCGAAAAATAGACTGATTAGGAGTACCGGTGGGAGCCAGTAGTATTTTTTTGTCAGCAACAAAGTAGTGGTTATCCCGATTAAATAGGCGATAAAGGAAACCCTGGAGGCGGTTAGGACCAATAGGTAAAAGGCTATGATTAAAAATAGGGCGGCCAAAAATTTTTGCCACCCTTTTTTGAAAGTCAAGATCGCCGCCGGCAGCAGGGAGAGAACCATTACCAACCAAACAGCTAAATCATAGTGGCCGGCGAAAGTGGAACTGATCCTGGTCCACTGGTCTAAATAAAGCAAAAGGCCCCTGGAGAACTCTTGATTCATAGTTGAAATTACCGGCAGATTCCAATACTTTTGGCCGATGCCGTAGAGAAAAACTCCGGTTAACGCCAGTAAAATCGCCCACAAGAAGTTTTTCTCTTCCCTTTTGTCCGAAAGAGCGTCAAAAGAAACAAAGAACAAAGACATATACTCTATTCTTCTTAACCAATGGAAAAAAACCAAATTAGGGCTGACTGCCCCGCTAATAAAGATCGCCGAGAAAGCGCTGATCAAACCGATCAGCCAAAAACAGAAAAATACCTTAAAGAGTTTGGTTTTGAAGACCGGCAGTCCTTTAAGAATTTGGCTCAAAAACCAAAACATTAACACCAAAGCAACCAAAAGATCGTCGACGCGAATCGAAACCCAAGTGCCATCAATTTCTTTTAAGGGAAATTTAGGGTACAAAGGAATGGCGATCAAAAGAACCAAGATAGAAATTAAAGAGATTCTGTTTTTAAACCAGTTTAATCGCTTCTCCATAGGTTTTGGTTAAATAATTATTTGCTGAGATTTTTCCTAAAAGAATACTTAAAACCGCTTTTAACTTTAACATTATTTTTAAGATTGCCAACCGAGCCGGACTTTTATGTTTCCGGTAAAAATAAACTAATCCGCGATAGATATTTAAAATCGGATCGGTTCTGCCGGTAATGGAACTGGCGCCGCCTAAATGGATAATTTTAGCATTAGGGTAAAAAAATGCTTTTAAACCGGATTTCTTAAGCCGGTAAAACCACTCTACCTCTTCCATATACATAAAAATCTCTTCGTCTAAAAGGCCTATCTTTCTAAGGGCCGATTTCCTGATTATCATGAAAGCGCCGACTAACCAATCAACTTGTTTTATCGAGACGCCGCTGGACCTAACTCGCTGAGAACCGAAAAACCTCTCCAAGAACAACATCAAAAACACGGTCCAAAGGTCGGGGAAAGTACCAAAAGAACCTTGATTACTGCCATCGGGGTTAATCAGTTTGCAGCCGGCGGCGGCCGCTTCCGGGTGAGCCGAAAGCCAAAGAAGGGTTTGGCTAATCGCCGGTTCATTTACCAAAGTGTCGCTGTTTAACAAAAGGATAAACTCTCCTTTTGATTTTTTGATCGCCTGGTTATTCGCTTTGGCAAAACCTAAGTTTTTCTTATTAAAAATAACTTTTAACTTTTGACTTGTACTTTTGACTTTTGAGCTTTGACTTTTGAGATAACCGACGCTTCCGTCGGTAGATCCATTGTCAACCACGATTATTTCTGCCGGAATTGACTCGCTATCCGCACAGAGAACGCCCTCGGAAGAGAAGTCTAGTCTTTTATCGTTTTTGACAATTGAATTAAGACACTCCTCCAAAAGTTTTTTGGTGTTGTAGTTAACGATGATTATTGAAAGAACCGGGTTCATCTTTTTTTCTTAATCAAAAAATTGAGGAGGGTTTTTATCTCTAAAAACCAAAGTTTGCTTGCGATGGCAAAGACTAACCAGGCAGACCAAAAAATAAGCAGTTCAGCAATAAGACCGGAACTAAACCATTTGAGAGTAACTTTCACCAGCCAGGTTTTCTGATTATAAATCAGCTTGTTTTGAGCTCTTTTATCCGGCGGAGTAAAAACATCATTTTGCCAATCAAATCCATTGATGAAAAGCGAGCTTTTAAACGGATGGATCAATTCTTCAAAGTAGTAGCTTTGAGTTGTGTCTCTGATGATTTCTTTAGCGTACTCGGGTGGATGGTTTAATCTTATCGTCACCAAAGGAAGGTTAAAAAAGGGCGATCGGGAAAAGTAAGCTTGGTAAAAAGAAATCACCTCGTTTCTTGTTTTATCGCTGAAATATGCGGAAACGCGGCTTATTTGAACAGTATCTCCCGGTAAATCTGATTTTAAGCTATCGGGTAGGTCCGGTGGCGGCAGAGTTGGTTCGGGGATCAGGAGGTAAAAGCTGGCCAAAATGCCGAATATAAAGAAGATAATGTTACTTTTTTTCATCTTTCCAACCCAATTTCTTAAGCTGATCCTCTATTAATTTAAGGTGGTTTTGCAGCACCTGGCCTTCTATATTAGCATGACAGTAGCCAATAGTGTCGTGCCCCGGCCAAGCATCTTCATTAGTTTTTTCTTCTCTGAAAATTTTATCAATATGCTTAAGCCTCCTTAGAGTTTTCTTTCTTTCTTTTAGCAAGGCTGTGATTTTTTCTTTCTTGTTTTGAACAGCGCTCATTGAAATAGTCTGCTTCTACCTAATCGGTAGTCTAACTTTTTTAACTTTCTTTCCCCTATTTTTTTAGCCGGCACTCCGGCAACAATTGCTTTTTCGGCAACATCTTTAGTGACAATTGCTCCGGCGGCAACCACGGCTCCCCGGCCTATTTTTACTCCGGGGAGAATAATTGCTCTTGGTCCAATAAAAACGTAATCGCCTATCGTTACAGGCTGATCTTTAACCCGCATGTCATTTGAGTGAATCTCGTGCTCCGAACTGTAAATCATTACCTCGGAAGCAAGATCAACATGATTGCCAATTTTCAAAGGAGCGCGGCCGTCAAGAAAGGCCCGAAAGCCGATAATGCTGTCATTCCCAATGGAAACACCGGCAGGATTAAAAAAAAGACAGCCAGTATGGATTTTGCTTCCCCTGCCTATTTTTACTCCCGAAATCAAAAAGAAGGTTTTTCTGAAAAACCAAAAAGGGCACCAGGTGACCCAGCTTAAAATCATCAACCAAAAATCGATAAAATAATTGGCCAAACGGACGACTACCTTATCGAGTATTTCTGGCAAGTTCAGGCGATTACCCATCCGATCCGAAAAAACGAAGAAAGGAGGCATCAGCTTTAAAGTTATATTGTCGGTAAGTTTCATTTTGCTTTAATTAATAAATTAAGTATTATTTGGCCGGAATCGTCCCAATCGAATTTTTCGACCTGATTCATTCCTAATCTTATCAATTTTTTTCTTAGGCTCTGGTCGGTCAGGATCTCTTTGATTTTATCAGAAATATCCTTGGCGCTGTAGGGATTTACTAAAAGCGCCGCTTTACCGACTACCTCAGGCAGGGCGGCTTTATTGGAACAGACAACCGGAGTGCCTTCGGCCATTGCCTCCAAGGCCGGGATGCCAAATCCTTCCCAAAAGCTGGGCATTATAAAGACACTGGCGCTGCGGATCAATTTTTTTATTTCCGGATCAGGGACAAAGCCGGTAAAAACAACTTTCTTTTGCAAGCCCAGTTCGACACTTCTTTTAAAAATATCCTGATATAGCCAACCCTTTTTGCCGGCAATGACTAATTTTAAATCTGAAAACATTTTTTCCTCAGTCAGCAGGCGAAAAGCTTCGATTAACCCTTCTAAATTCTTGCTTGGTTTGAGGGTCCCTAAATAAAGCAAATAGTTGCCGCTGATTTGAAATTTGCCTTTAGGATTTTTAAATTTCGATTTTTGGTTTTGAGGTTTTTGTTGGTTGACTGATCTGTGGCGAAGCGGTAATCGCGGCGAGGTTTTCTTTAATCCCTGGTTTTTCTGCCAGCCAGGATAGGCAACACTAATTAAATCAGGGTCAACCCCGTAAGTGTTAATAACATCCTCTTTGCTAAACTTAGAAATAGTAATCACCCGCAAGGCCTTTTTTACTGAAAACCAAGTGCCGTATTTTAATTGGAAAAAGTCCTTTTTAGTGAATTGTCTTGGCCAGCGCAGGAAACCTAAATCCATGATTGAAATGACAAAGGGTATCGGGGAAAACAAGGGGCCGTAGTGAGATGGGGAAAATAACAAATCCGGTCTGGGCGACCCAAAATAAAGCCTTTTAACCAAGCCGGTCCAGGTCCATAAAAACTTAGGTCCGAAAACCTGATAACTCCACCTTTTGGTTTCCGGCGGTAAATCAGGCCGCGGCGGCCGGGAAAGGAAAATAATAAAGTCGGTTTTTTTAAGGTCAATGTTGGTTTTTTTTAGGCGGTAAAAAGACCAGATAATTTCGAAAGCATAGCGGTTAACACCTACTTTATGTTCTAAATTCGCCTCATTGCCGTCGATAGCAATCAACATTATGAAAAGATTATACAGGAAAAAGGTTTGGCGACTGGTAAAGGGTGAAGATAAAAAAAGGGTTTTCTGTTATGGGTATTAGTGAGTTCTCAATTTTAACCGAACTTAACCGATGAATTTGAATTGATTTTGTTAATAATGAGTGCCGATCGACACTCATTGTTACACCGGTTATAGGACTATGGCCGAAATAAAAAGTTTTCCAAGGAGTTTTTTAACCCGGTTTTATTTTCCGCTCAGGGCTTTTTTGTAGACAGCCAGAGTTTCTCTGGCTGCTTTTTCCCAGCTAAAAAGCTTTAATCTTTTTTTGCCTAAGGCGATTGCCTCTTGACAAGGTTTGCCTCCAGATAGGGCGGTAGACAATCCGGCGGCGATAGATTTGACCGATCGCGGGTTAACTAAAAAGGCTGCTTTACCGGAGATTTCTGCCATACTGGAACAATTGCCAGTTACTACCGGAATACCAAAGGCAAAAGCTTCCAGGATCGGTAATCCGAAACCTTCGTATAAAGACGGATAGGCAAACGCCTTTGATTCTGAAAAAAGGGTCAGCATCTCATTCCGGCGCAGAAATCCGGTCAGGACTACGTTTTCGGGGAGCTTTTCTTTAGTTTTATAGTTACCGCAAACTACCAACTGGCAATTGATCTTTTTAGCAACCAAGTTAAAGGCCTGAACCAATTTTTCAATATTTTTTCTTGGCGCTCTGGAGCCGTAAGCAAAAATATATGGTTTGGTAATTTTAAATTTGGACTTGCATTCTTTGACAAATTCTTTTTTAACCGGCAGTTGTGAGGCGAAATTTAAAACATCTTTCGGCAAAGCCTCGTAGACAACGGTAATTTTTTTCTCCGGAATACCCAAAAGCTCAATCGCCTCTTTTTTGGTTGCTTCGGAAACGGCAATAATTTGATCAGTTTGTTTTTTAACCCACTCCAACCTTCTTTTCTGAACTACTAAAACTTTTGGGTGGACCGTTTTTGGATATTTTAAAAAGGAAAGGTCGTGAATCGTGGTCACCAATTTGGCTTTTTTTGCCGGAGGTTGGGTCCAGTCAGATGCGTGAAAAACGTCAACCTCGCCGACAAATTTTTCTATCGGCCAGATATGGATCCCGTTCCAGAAAAAATCCAAAGCGGTGGCGGGAACTTTAAAGAGTTTAACTTCCAGGTTTTTTTCTCTGAGTTTAATTTTAGCGTCTTTGAAGTTTCTTCTTAAAGAAGAAAAGAAAAGCAGATAATGGTTTTTCTTATCGATCGAAAGCAGAGTTTCGATCAAATTTTTAGTATAAGTGCCGACTCCGCCGCCATAAACTGTTTGGGAAACGTCAATTGCTATTTTCATAATCTAAAATCTTGTTCCAGTACCCTTAACATTAACTAACCATTTACAGGTCCCGCGGGGGTCTTCTGGCGAGAGACCAGAAATTTTCAGGTGGCGAGGTGTTGGACGGAGAACGGGCCTGAGCCCTCTTGTTCCTCTTCGCGGAAAGACTCGGTCAAATTGAACTTGCCGCCATTCATCTGCCGGGCGGCCGACCATGTCCCCCGAAAACTCGCTGCCTCTGATATTTATACCGGTATCTGTTGGGTTAACGCCCATATTTCTAAGTTTACCTGCCTAAAGCTTTTTTCTTTTTCCAACTGATAACCCAGATCTTTTAACTCTCCTCTAATTCTATCCTTTGGATCAAAGATAGGCAAGGAATAGCTGACTAAGAAAACTTGACTGCTATCCGATACTGATAAATCTAAGTTAGCCGACGAAGGATTGTCAACTATCACTAAATCGCTCTTTTTATGATCATAATATTCAAAGGGTTTACTTGTCTGGCCCAAGATTATCACCGGAGAACTCTCTTTATTTTCTGCGTGGATCCAATTAACCGCTCCACGCCAGTTTTCCCGATGAAAATTCCGGTTAAAAAGATAGGTAGTCGAACAAATCAAATTAATCAGGACAAAGAAGGGAAAGAGTGTTTTTAGGAGATTAATTCTGTTTGATAAATAGACAGCAATCAAGAGATAAAAAAATGGCAGTACAAAAAGAAATCTGAAATAGGAAAAAACCGGCATCCAGAAACTAATCAAAAAACCAATTAAGGGAGGAAAAAATAACAACCAACCGATTAGTATCAGGTTTTGATCTTGCTTTTTTCTTGATAATTTGAAAGTTTCCACTATCGACAAAACAGCCGCTCCCCAGTATAAAAATACTAAAAATAGGGAAACAAAGCCGTAAACTAATTTGTTGGCAATATTGATTCTGCCGATGATAAACTTAACCGGTAAAAGAGTAACTGATTTTAAGCCGAAACTGCCGACGGTTTTTCCCCAGATGGGAAAGCTGTTTTTTAAAGCCACCCCGGTTTCTAATTGTCTTAGAAAAGTTGGGAGGTAGATCAAATAGGCGGCCGCGAAAATAAAGAAGGGCAGGAAAAGTTTCCCTTTTTTGATTCCTTTGAGGCCAAGAAAGAAAAAAACCGGCAGAACTAAGACTGCCAGAAAATGGGAGAAACCTACTAAGATTAGGCTTAAAGCGAAAGAAAAAGAGTTTTTCCAAGTTTGGTTTTTGATTAAAGCCAGGAAGCGCCAGCAGGCAAAAAGAACGGAAAAAGCGGAAAGTAAATACATTCTGTTTTCTTGGGAATAATAAATAAACAGTGGTGAAGTAGCCGAAAGCAGGGCGGAAACGAGCGCGGTTTTTTTACCGGCAATAATTAAACCAATTTTCCAAATTAGCCAAATAGAAATAATTGAGAGCAAAACCGGCAACAGCCTAACCGATACTTCTGAAGTTCCGAAAAGCTTGATCCAGAAATGAAGCAGGAGATGATAAAGCGGCGGATTAAAATCACCGGGCAGATAAAGTTTAAAAAAATCGGCGAGCGAAAAGCTTGAACTAGCCCAAACTTGGACCGCTTCATCTAACCAAAAGGATTGGTTTAAAGCAATCAGCCTCAGGACTAAGGCGATTAATAATATCAGCGCGATCATTTTCTGCCTAACTGGTCAACAATCTTCTTAACCGCGGCTTGGCAGCGGAATTGTGAGTTAGCTTTTTGATAACCTCTCTCCCCGATTACTCTAGCAAGACCGGGCTGGGAGACCAAGCTTAGAATTTTGTCAGCCAAGTCGTTAACTGAATCTTTTTGAAAAAGAAGACCATCTTTTTGGTCGTTGATTACTTGTTTTAAAGCCGGCAGGCTGGCGGCGATAACCGGTTTTTTTCTGGCCCAAGCTTCGACAAAAACGATGCCAAATGATTCGTATTTAGACGGGTTAACTAAAACAGTAGCTTGGTCAATTAATCTCGTTTTTCTTTCCTGGCTGACTTTGCCGAGATAAACAACCCTTCTTTGGTTTTTAGGGCTTAAAGAGTCCAGTTTTACTTTAATCTCTTTGCTGGAAAGCGTTTCTGGACCGGCAATGACAAGAGCAACCTCGGTTTTTTGCCAAACCAGGGTCATTGCTTCTATCAGCATTGGCACTCTTTTGTGAGCCGCTTTTACTCCCAAAAAGAGAACGGTTGGTTTTTTGGGAAACTTACCCGATTTATCTTTTTGAAACTCGAAAATAAAATCGTCAATCAATCCAGCGGAAACTAAAATTTTCTCACTAGAAATACCCATTTTGCAATAAAGACTCTTTTCGTAACCGGTAAAAGCCAAAATCAGATCAGATTTTTTGAGCAATTTTTGCAGAAATTTATTTTGATGCTCTTTTTCCAAAGGGTGGAAAGCCGGAATAATTGCCAGTTTTGCCCTGTTTCTTCTGGCCAGCAGAAGAGCCCAAAACGGGGCTATTGATGGAAAAAGTCCAGTGATTACCCAATCAATCTCTCTCTTTTTTAGAATTTTTCCTAAGTTTAAAAAAATAGGTCCTCTTGAAAAAGCGGTAAAAAAATCAAGCCCGGTTATTTTTGCGGCTAATTTAAACAGCCTTCTGCCCCTGCTTAAAATTCTCAGACGAGTGATTTTTATTCCCTGCCACATCCCTTCCGCCGATAGTTTCTTGGCTTGGGGATTAAAAAAATCGTCGCTTGATCTGCGATCGGTGGTAATAACTTCGACTTCAAAACCAGATCTGGTTAATCCCAGGGCTAAATTAGAAAAAGTGACCACTCCTCCGTCGATGGCCGGGAAAAAACAGTGGGGAAAAAGAAGCGCCTTCATTAGGGTAAATTAAGCAAGAAAAAATCTCTAATCAACTGCCAGTCGTCATTTTTAGGAACCAAAATCCAGCTGCCGTAAACAGGATCTTTGGCGGCAGTTAGGATCGCCTCTTCATCCTTCCAGGGGATTTCAACCTGCTTCTGCTGACTGTTAATCAATCGCGGTAAGACCCGGTAAAAAGAGACCATTCGGGCAAGACCTATTTTTGGAAAAATACCAAGCTCATTTTGGAAAAAGTTGTAAAGTACGGCCGGTTTTTCCGGGTTTATCAAAGCGGCTCGATCGTTAACCAGCTTGTCTTTTATAGCGACAATTACCTGCTTTTGCCTTTTTTGGCGGGCGTCATCACCCCCCTCTTCCTGATTTTGACTTTTTCTTGAGCGGATAAACTGAAGCGCCTTTTCACCGGTAAAAACCTGCGTTCCTTCTTTAAACTCAATCGTCATTACCTGGTTGCTGCCATCATCTTTAGGAAATTGATCGTCAACGAAGCCCCTTTCAACATTTATTTTGATTCCGTCCAGAAGATCTACTAAATTCTTTATGCTCTCCATTCTTAAGACAGCGGTGTAGTTAATTTTTCCGTCAATAATTTTTTCCGTCTCCT
The DNA here is from genome assembly GCA_964634805.1 of uncultured Gammaproteobacteria bacterium. Lineage (GTDB taxonomy): Bacteria > Patescibacteriota > Microgenomatia > UBA12405 > JAHJSD01 > JAHJSD01. The sequence continues at coordinate 10,144 of CAZWLF010000006.1, read as the reverse complement.
CGCGAACTATTTTGGTCGGGTCTGAGGGGCTCTCTTTGATACCGTAATAATAAAGGGCGTTGATTTTAGTTTTTAGCGGATCAATCCAAAGGTCCCGCGGGATTGAGAATAAAAGGCAGTCTCCTGTTTCAGTATTTAAACTGATAACTAAAACGGTGTCGGTAAGCATTGTTTCTTCTTCCGGCCGCTGATCCAATCCTAAGAGTAAAACATTTAGGTACTTTTCCTGGTAAGGGTTTTTAAAACCATACCAGGACTGATTGATTATTTGACCGGTTGATAGTCCTGTTTTAGAAGAAAACCGTTCCAGGTATAAAAATGATCCGGCGGCCAAAACTAATAAACAAAACAACGGCGGTAAAACAAAAATTAACAAGGCGAGTCTTAGAAGATTGGGGCGGAAACCTTCTCTCTCCGCTTCAACGGTTTCTGGCTGTTTGGTGACAACTGGTTCCTCGGGCTGGTTCATTTTGTGGTTAATAAACTTCCGCGAGGCTTATTAGGCCTCGGTTTTTATCTAAGGGTAAAAAACAGTTTGATTCGCCTTGAGTTCTCCGCCAGCTGGCGGACCACGGTTTTCGCTATCTTGAAATAAAATTTCCTTATTAACAGGCTTTCTTTTGCCGATTATTTTAGGTAGTTTAATTAATAATTCGCCGAAGACAGATAGCACTGCCGACGGGACTTGGCACCAGACAACTGCCTTTATTAATCCACTTAAATTTCTGGCTCTTTCTATTAAAATCGCCGGTCCATTTTTAATGATAACAGAAAGGGGGTAATTTTTTATAATAATAAACCACCAATTTTTAAAATCCATTCTTTGACGGAAGCTGCCCATTTTTTTACTGGTACCTCCTCCGAGATGATAAGAGATTGCTCCTGGAAGGTAAAGGGTTTTCCAGCGGTTATTGGCCAAGCGTAAAGCTAAGTCTACATCTTCTTCATAAGCAAAAAAGTCCTCATCAAAAAGCCCTGCTTCGACAATGGCCGGTTTGCAATAAACAACCGCTGATGCCGGCGCTCCAAAAACAAATTCCTCTTTTCGGTAGTGATCGGTTTTGATCGATTGATCGTTGCCTCGATTGAAAGCTTTTCCCTTTAACCAATAAAATAGTCCGGCGCTTTCAATTTTGGTTCCGTCCCAGTTTAAAACTTTACCACAGTAAGTGGCAATTCTTTTTTTTCTTTGCCGAACACGGATTGCCTTTTCGATTTCTGCAAACCAGTTTCTTTCAATCTTCAGGTCATTGTTTATTAGGGCAACAAACTCGTTTTTGGCCGCCAGGATCCCTTGGTTTACCGCTTTGGCAAAACCTAAGTTTTTCTTATTAAAAATAACTTTTAACTTTTGACTTGTACTTTTGACTTTTGAGCTTTGACTTTTGAGATAACCGACGCTTCCGTCGGTAGATCCATTATCAACGACAATAATTTCTGCTGCTAAAGAACCCGAAGCGGACAAAATTGAGTTTAAACACCCGAAAAGAAACTCTTGGCCATTGTAGTTTGGAATTACGACTGAAAACATGGTTTGTTTTTCGACTTTTTTTGACGATTATAGCCCGGATTTGGAATCGCCAAAGGCGGTCCCAAACCCGGGCTGGAAAACATTACTGACTAAATAGGGTTTCAGCATCTATTTTTATCACTTGAACAACGATCAGATCCTGAAATAGATTCAGGATGACAATAATCCGAAACTGGTGGATGTCAGACTAAAACAATCCTTCCTGCTGAAGTTTTTTAGGCAACGGTAAATTTAAAAATTCAAAAGCTCTCGGTGTCATCATTCTTCCCCTTGAGGTTCGTTTTAAAAACCCGATCTGAAGCAGGTAAGGTTCGTAAACTTCTTCTATGGTGCCAATGTCTTCGCTTACCGTTGCCGCCAGGGTTTCTATCCCTACCGGACCGCCTTGGTGTTTTTCCGCTAACGATTTTAGAAAATACCTGTCTGCCTGTGTCAGTCCCCACTCGTCAACCGCCAACATTAAAAGCGCCTCTTCGGCAACGGCGGCGTTGATTTCCCCTTTTGCCCTTACTTGGGCAAAATCCCTGACTCTCCTTAGAATCCGGTTAGCAATTCTGGGAGTGCCCCTGGACCTTTTAGAAATTTCCTTTGCTCCTTTTTTGTCTATCTTGACTCCTATAATTTTCGCTGAGCGGGTAATTATTTTTTCAATATTCTCAGGCGAATAAAACTCGAGTCTGTGGACAAAACCAAACCGGTCCCTCATCGGCGAAGAGAGTAATCCGATCCTGGTGGTAGCGGCGATGATGGTAAAACGGTTCAGATCCAGCCTAAGGGTTCTTGCCGCCGGACCGCGGCCCAAAACCATATCCAAGCAAAAATCCTCCATTGCCGGATACAAGGTTTCCTCAACCACTTTATTAAGCCGGTGGACTTCATCAATAAACAAAATATCTCCCGGCTCTAAAGAAGTCAGAATTGAAGCTAAATCTCCGGCTCTTTCTAAGGCCGGACCGGAAGTGATTCTGATATTGACCCCCATCTCTTTGGCCAGGAGGTTTGAGAGAGTAGTTTTTCCTAATCCGGGAGGACCGTAAAAAAGAAGGTGTTCCAGAGACTCCTTTCTCTCTTTCGCCGCTTGGATTAAGATTTCTAATTGTTCTTTTAGTTTTGGCTGGCCGATAAACTCGGTTAGTTTTTGAGGGCGAAGGGGAACTTCCGCCTTATCTTCCTCTTCCAGCTGGTTGCCTTCGAGAATTTTAGTGCTCATTTTTACCGATTGATTTTAAAATAAACTTAATTTTTTCGTCATCACTGGCGATTGTTTCCGGCAGTAGATTGATCGCTTGTCTGATTTCTTCTTTTTTAAAACCTAAGTTAGAAAGGGCCTGATAAACTATTTCATTGGCGCCTGAATCTTTTTCAAAATCAAGATCCCGGGCGCTGCCAACTTTAGCCTTAAGATCAACAATAATTCTTTGAGCTCCTTTTTTGCCCACACCCTTAACCTGTTGGAAAAAGTCAACATCCGCTTCTGCTACCGCTTTTAAAATTCTTTCCCCTTTGCCGGCGGAAAAAATTTCCATCGCCGTTTTCGGACCGACTCCGGAAACGGAAATCAGCATCTCAAAAACGTGTTTGTCTTTCCGGTTTAAGAAACCAAAAAGCCCGCTGGCATGCTCGGCAACATGGTGGAAGATAAAAAGCTCAACTAAGTCGTTAAGGCCAATCTCAGAAAGATTGTTTCTGGGAACAAAAACTTCCCAGCCAATACCATTAGTATCGATTTCTACCCGATCAAGCCCTTTGTAAATTATCTCTCCTCTCAAACTACCGATCATTTTTATTTTAAGTTTTGATTGGTAAAAATATGAGTTAATGCCACCGCCGCCGCATCGGCGGCATGGCTGGGTTTAATTTCCCTATCTAAGTTTAGCAGTTTTTTAACCATAAACTCAATTTGCTTTTTGTCGCCCCGGCCGTAGCCGGTAATTGCCATCTTAATGTTCAAGGGGGCATACTCGGCTACCTTTAAGCCTAAACGGGCACCGGCCAATTTAATTACTCCCTGAGCTTGAGCTACTTTGATTGCCGTTTTAACATTCTGGGCAAAAAAAAGTTCTTCTACCGCCATCACTTCCGGACTAAAACGCTTTATCAAGTCTTCCACCGCCTGGAATAAATGCCCAAGCCTTGTCGAAAAGTCTAATCCGGCGGCAGTTCTAAAACAGCCGCAATCGACCAGATTATTGCTCGATTCTTTTTTAACAATTGCCCAGCCGGTCGAGGCCAAACCGGGGTCAATCCCTAAAATAATCATTGGCACCATTATAACAAGATAACAAGAGCGAGATTTTACCGCCTTTCAAATCAGACAAAAAGATTGATCGATCAGCTCAAAAAGAGTATTATCGGATTAAAGAATGAAGCTTCTGGTTACCGGCGGGGCTGGGTTTATCGGCAGTAACTTTATCCATTACTGGTTAAGCCGCCACGCTGAGGATCAAATTATCAACCTCGATAAGCTAACTTACGCCGGAAACACGGAAAGTTTGGAAAAAGTTAGTCAAAATAAAAATTATAAGTTCGTCAGGGGTGACATCATTGATCGAAAGCTGGTTGACCGGCTGACGGCAGGAGTTGATTGGGTCGTTCACTTTGCCGCTGAATCTCATGTTGACCGGTCTTTAAGTAGCCCTCTTGTTTTTTTAAGAACGAACATTCTGGGGACATACACACTACTTCAGGCCTCTTTGAATCATAAAGTGAAAAGGTTTCACCACATCAGCACAGATGAAGTTTTTGGTTCATTACCCTTAAGAAGCAAGAAGAAATTTAGCGAAAAAACCAAATACGATCCTAGAAGTCCCTATTCCGCCAGTAAAGCGGCCTCAGATCACCTAGTTAACAGTTTCTATCATTCTTTTGGTCTGCCAATCACCATTACCAATTGCTCGAATAATTACGGGCCGTATCAGCACCCGGAAAAATTTATTCCCCGAATGATTACCAATGTTATTCAAAGTAAAAAAATCCCGATTTATGGTGATGGCAAATATGTTCGCGACTGGCTTTATGTTGAAGACCACTGCCGGGCGATTGATTTGGTGATCACAAAAGGCAAGATAGGTCAAACTTATTGCGTCGGCGGCCAAACGAAAATGACCGACAATCTTCAGCTGACTAAAACTGTTCTGGAATTAATGGGAAAGGGTTTTGCCTCTTCGGTTGAATTTATCGCCGACCGGCCGGGTCATGACCGGAAATATGCGGTTGACTGGAAAAAAATTAGTAAAGAATTGGGTTGGCGGCCAATTTATTCTTTGAAACAAGGATTAAAGAAAACAATCGATTGGTATTCGAAAAACCAAGATTGGTGGCTAAAACTTAAAAAAGAAGCAGAAGCTTTTTATCAATTGAAAACAAAGAAAGAGAAAAAATGAAAGGGGTTATCTGCGCCGGCGGTTTGGGTTCCCGGCTTTATCCTTTAACTCATGCCGCCAACAAGCATTTACTGCCGGTTTACGACAAGCCGATGATTTGTTATCCAATCCAAACCTTGGTTAGCGCCGGCATTAAAGAGATTATTGTTGTTGCCGGTGGTCCTCATGCCGGAGACTTTATTCGAGTTCTGAAAGATGGCCATGATTTTGGCATTGATCACATTTACTATGCTTATCAGGTTAAAGAAGGCGGAATTTCTCAAGCTATCGCTTGTGCCGGACAATATGCCGAAGGCGAGCAGACAGCGGTTATTTTGGGTGACAATTGCACCGATGCGGATATCTCCCAGGATATCAAAGAATTTAAATCCGGCGCTAAAATATTTTTGAAGAAAGTCCCTGATCCAGGAAGATTCGGCGTTCCGGTTTTTAAAAACAATAAAATTATCAGGATTGAAGAAAAACCTGCTAATCCAAAAAGCAATTATGCTGTTGTCGGCCTTTATCTTTACGATCAAACTGTCTTTGATCGGATTAAAACTTTAAAACCATCGGCCAGGGGCGAACTTGAAGTAACTGATCTCAACAATAGTTATTTAAAAGAAGGCCAGCTGAACTATGCCGAGTTAAATGGTTGGTGGCGTGATGCCGGTACTTTCGACACTCTTTTCGAAGTTAATAAGTTTTGGTTTGATAAAAAATACCCTCCTGAAAAATAGTAAAATACTTCCAGGTGAAAAAGGAAATTGTGGTTGTCTCCGGCTTACCCCGTTCAGGAACTTCCATGGTGATGCAGATGCTCTCATCGGGCGGTCTGGAGATTCTTAAAGACGACAAAAGAAAAGCTGACGCCGATAACCCCAAAGGTTATTTTGAATACAGCAAAGTGAAAACTCTTGCCGAGAACAACTCTTGGTTGAGAGAAGCTCTCGGCAAGGGGTTAAAGGTGGTCTCTCCCCTATTAAGTTACCTGCCTTCAGATTACCAATACCGGCTAATTTTTGTGGAAAGGGACCTTGACCAAATACTGGCTTCCCAGGCGGAAATGATTAAAAGGCAGGGGATAAGAAAAACAATTGCTGATCCCAAAATTAAAACCGCCTTCGGGAAGCATTTGAAGGAGATCAAGGACTGGCTTAAGAAACAAAAGAATTTCAAAACTCTTTTTATTTCTTATCAAAAGACGATTGATTCACCGGTATCAATTGCCAAGAAAATCAGCCTTTTTTTAAAAAGAAAGCTCGATCTTGAAAAGATGACTTTGACAGTTAATCCTTCTTTATACCGTCAACGATCTTAGTCCTCGTTAAATCCCGATCTTAAACTCGACCACTTCACCGTCGACAACCAAATAGTCTTTGCCTTCGGATCTGACTTTTCCGGCGGCGCGGGCATTGACCCAGCCGTTATATTGGACAAAATCTTCAAAAGAAACAACATCTGCCTTAATAAAGTTTTTTTCAAAATCAGAGTGAATTACTCCGGAGGCTTGTCTGGCATTGGCGCCGTTTTTGATTGTCCAAGCCCTGACTTCTTTTTTTCCGGCGGTTAAAAAGCTGATCAAGCCTAAGGTGTCATAACATTTTTTAATCAACCGGTCCAGACCCGGTTCTTCCAGAGAATACCCTCTTAAGTACTCTTTTTGATCCTCTTCAGGAAGAATGACAAGATCAGATTCCATCTTGGCCGAAAGTTCGATTAGCGGTTTAAAGCCAAGCTGGCTAATTTGGTCTTGATCTTTCAGGTCCGATTCATTTAGATTAGCAATATAAATTACCGGCTTATCGGTTAAAAGAAATAACGGCTTAATCATTTCTCTCTCTTCTTCGGAAAGGTTGACCTCCTTGGCTAACTCGCCTTGGTTTAGTTGTTGTTTCAGTTTAGTAATCGCTTCCCACCTGATTTTCTCTTCCTTGTTATTGGTAAACTTGACCTCTTTTTGTTTGTCCAGAGTTTGCAAATCAGCTAAGATAAGCTCACTGTTGATAATTTCAACATCAGATTTCGGATCTACTTTTCCCTCAACATGAGCAACATTATCGTCTTTGAAAAACCTGACCACATGGCAGATAACGGAGACTTCCCTGATGTTAGCCAAAAATTGATTACCTAAACCCTCTCCTTTTGAAGCGCCCTTAACCAATCCGGCAATATCAATAAATTCAACTACCGCCGGGACGATTTTTTCGGTCTGGACAATTTTTGCCAAAACCGGCAGGCGGCCGTCAGGCACTTCAACGATTCCTTTATTCGGCTCAATAGTGCAAAACGGATACGGAGCCGTGTCGGCAATTTGCTTTTTTAACAAGGCGTTAAAAAGCGTTGACTTTCCTGTGTTTGGTAAACCGACGATTCCGACACTCAATCCCATGGGGTCATTTTAACAGAATTATTGGTTTTAGGTTAAAATCCTGATGTGCAAGGCTACTCCACTTCGGAGGTGGAAAGTGGAACCCAAAACGTTTTGAGTGAATTAATTTTTTTAGTCATTAAATCTTAATTTACCTGAATAGTAGTTTCAATGGTTCTTCCATTCCCGTCTTTTCTTCTACACTGATTGGTTTTTTATATCCCAAAAGTTTAGCTAAACGGACGGCTCTGGCTAACCAGATTGGCGGAATATATCGAGCCACGATATTTTGAAACGACTCGTTGAGAGATTTGGTTCTTGAATCTCTTCTTGAACTGCCTGGAAGAGAAAGGTGCTGAAATAAATCACTATTTTCCCTTAAAGTTTCTAAAAATAAATTCTGATCTCTCGCTTTTGTTGCAAACTTTGGAAGACTATCTACAGCAACCACAGTACTGCCTTTGTTGGCAAACAACACTACTTTTTTAAGCACATCCAAGGGCAACACCTCAACCTGTGGCAGGAGTAAATAGCGATACTGGCTTAATCTATTACCTATAATAGCATCGCTTGTAATATAATCAAAATCAATTCCGACATTATAACAAGCAAAAGAAACAGTTCTAAAAGCGTGGTCAACAATATCGGCTTTACTTGAATCTTCTGGAGAAAGCTGTCCCCATATACTTTCGATTGGGTAATAAATAGCAGTCTGTGATTGTTCCTCTTTTTTCTCCTTTGTTGAATCTCGCACAAAAGCTACAAACTCATCAAAAGAACTCCAATATTTGTCAGCAAAAAGAGATGGTGGACAATCATCGTGTCTATTACCTCTCAGAGAATAATATAACGCGTGCGGAATCAAAACATCCAAACCCATATCTATTTGCCATTTGGCCACTCTCCTCATTTCTTCTGGTGTTAGATCCCAGCCAAAAATACCAAATGTTTCGGCACACACCCCATGTAGGTTAAATAATTTACTTGATGAGCGAGCTAGATTGGCAGCGATAATCGTTTTAGGCTCGAGCCTGCCAAGGAGATCGTAACCTGCAAGGTCCAAATATTTCATTGTTGTAAAAAAGTTCCCCTGTGTTTTAACTGTATCAACCAGACTTTCTTCCCCAAGAACATGTCCAACAAAAGCAACGCCTCGCTCATGGCACCATTTCTGGAGCTTCCTGAAATAACTCTCCTGATAAAGAAGACTTATTGCTTCCCAGAAATTTACTCTAGTTTCTATCGAAGTTATTCCGTTATTTCTCCAAATGTTATCGAGCATCGACTCTAACTCATAACCATATTCCTTTCTAAAAAATTCAGGAAGCGCCTCTGACCAAGGCAAAGAATTAACGTCAGATCCAGCAAAATTATTGTATAAGCCAGGTTCATCTGTAAAAAACCCAAGAATTGTTTTTCCAAAATATTCTTTAAATCTTTGCCAATATTGCTCATAGGTTGTTTCTATAAAAGCGTCCACTGCTTTTGGGTTCAAAACATCAATGTAAAAACCTTCTGAAAAAGCGGGCTTCCAGGCTGTCTTCCTTTTTTTAAACCCCCTTCCTGTACTCGTTATGTGCATTGCTTGAAATTCTGGATGGTTATTTAAAACTTTCCCTCCCGCGTACCCACTGGGCCAATTAAACTCATCGTAAATCCAAATGCCCATTTTTTGTTTTTTCGCTTCTTTTAAAACCCAGGAAATAGCTCTAAACCACTCCTCGGAAAGATATGGAGTCTCTAATCCAAAGCGGGGGTGAATAATTACTTGATTTATGCCCTTCTTCTTTATCTCTTGTAGCTGTCGTAAGAGTTCGTTCTTTTCAAGCTCATCATTCCACATCCAAAATGGGACAACAGCTTCCTTCTTAAATTGAACGGCTATAGAATTAATCTCTCGTTCTCTCATTAATTTTTCCTGCAGAGTATCTTATTAACAATTTCTTTCCCCTGTTTGTAAGCCTGATCACCATTGCAATAGTCCAAATTAGCACTCCTGCCACAATGATAGGCTTTAAACTTAGCATAATAATCCTGAAATTCTTTAACTGATTCTCTCAATCCTTTTATTTGCAATGGATAAGCAAAGTCCACTTTTAACACCTTCCAATCAACTGGTTTTCCTAAATCTCTCAATCCCTCAATTTGAGAAAAATTAAAAAGAATTTTCTTTAAAATATCTGCTTCACTTATTTCTTTATCTTGAGTAATTGAGAGTTCTACTGATATTGGAGTTAAATTTGGTCTACTCAAAGCGGGACAAAGATTCTGTAAAATTGATACTCGTCTAAAACAAAATTTCTTTTCTGGATAATAAATGGCGGTGCCATCAAGTTTGTGTCTACCATCGAAAACCAAATTAAAAATTAAAATCCCCAAGTGCTTAAAATTATTCCTTGCTGCTTCTTTTAATTTTCCTGGCAAGTCAACAGTAATTTCGTTTACATAGTCAAGAGGCAAGGAAGAAATCAAATACTCAAAGTAAAATTTACCTTTGATAGTTATCACGTATTTTTCTTTTAGATTAATTTCCAACACTTTACATGTCAGCAGAATATCTCCAACCTCTCTCGCCATTGCAGAAGTTAATATAGAAATGTTACCCATCTTAGGGTAGTAATAATATTTATTTGGGGGAAGTCTCCTTTTGGAGCCTTCGACCACTTCGCTGTAGCCTACCTTAATGGGTCTATCTAAAGCCCATTTGTAATCCATTTGTTCCAATGACCCCTGCCATTTCTTTTCCTCATAAGGAAATAGAATTCTGTTACAAAAATATTTTCCATAACCATTTACAAGCCAGTCTTTGAAGTTGTGAATCTCTAAGTGTCAAGTACCCCATTTTTTAAGAACACTTTCTGAGACTTTTTAATTGCTCTT
>CAZWLF010000005.1:0-22265 GCA_964634805.1 uncultured Gammaproteobacteria bacterium | reverse complement strand
TTATCTGGTTAACTGCCCCTTGATCAATCGGATTAACCCAGAAAAAGCGGGCGGCGGCAGAATCGTCCCGCATTTGAAAAATAATCGGAACAATAAATATTGCCAGAATCAAAAAGGGCCAAAACAATTGTTTAACTTTTTTATTCTTCAAAGCCCAAACAACGGCAGCCAAAAATACCAACGGCGCTAATACCCGGGCAGAATTATAAGCATGGATAGAAAGACCAAGAAATAAAAACGCCAAAATTAACGGCTTGGCCTTTTTATCTCTTGACCAGCAAAGCCAAAAATAACCGGCCAGGGAAAAAAGAAAAGCGCCTAAATTAGCCTCTACCGCCACCCGGGAGAGGAATAATCCCCAAGGCATCAGAGCAATCAAGAAAGCGGTTATCAGCCCAACCCTATCTTTCTTGGTTATTTTTTTAGCAATCAAAAAGCCGGCCAAAACCAAACCCACTCCGGATAAAATTGAAATTAACCTGACCGAGAATGGATTTAAACCGAAGAGCCAAACCGGAATTACGGTCAGGTAAATATAAAGCGGCAGTTTGAAATCGCCGTAACAACGGAAAATTGTCGGCCAATTGATCCCCCATTCATCTTTACCGGTTTTTAAAAGCGAGTAAGCGTTAAAACCGTGGCTGACTTCATCCCAATTTAAGGACGGCGGGTTTTGACTAATCTTATAAACCCTGAGAGTAAAAGCTAAAATAAGAATCAGGCCCAAAAAAACCGCCGCCTGTCTGTTTTTAATCCAGCTAAATATTTTCCTGAGCATAGACTTGGTTAATATTAGAATAGATGTAAATTGCCGCCTGGCCATTGGGGTAATCAATGACCTTAGCCGGCTCAAAATCAAACCCGGGAAATTCTTCTGGTTTACCAATCAAAACCACCCTGTTTTCCACCGAATCGGAAGCCCAGTTAATTTCTTTAAAAATAAATTTACCCAAACGGTATTCGCCAAGCTGGTCGATAAACCCAAGCCCTTTTTGCTGATATTCCAACCAGTCCGGAACCTGTTTTTGGGCTTCTCTGACCGGATAGTTTAAACAAAACATCACATACGCCTGCGGTTCGGAAAGCTTCCTGGAAACGATAATTGTCTCCGCCTGGGGGTAGTTATCCCGAACCCATCTCAAAGCCTGGCAACGGCCGTAAAGCATTTCTTTGGCCTCCTGTCTGGGTGATTGAACAAAATAGTTTTCCATGAAAAATAAAAAAAGGGCCGTGAAAACTAAAGTGAAAACGGCAAATTTCATCTTTGGACCGATTTTCAATGATCGCTTTTTAAATTTCAAAGAATTAAACAAAGAAAAAAGTTCTATTAAGGTCCAGGCGGAAAATATCTGAATCCAGGGCATCATTACCGCCGCCCGAACAGCACTCCGAATTCCTTTAGTCAGCGACGCCGGTAAAGGGGCCGCCAGAATAATCAGTAAAATCAAAAAGGCTGTTTTAGATTTCTTTCTACAAAGCCGATAAAGCCCAAATAAAATCAAGGGCAGTTCCCACCACCAAAGCACCCCTCTGCCGGGAAGCATACCGTAAGTCCCTTCCGCCGGCCCTTCGGAAAACAAAAACTGAGGGGAAAGATAAGAAAAATAATTGACTGCAATTTTATTAACCGAGTAAAAAATTTTGTTGTTAAAAGCCCTGGCCAAAAATACCGGTAAACCCATCTTTTCCTGAGCCCACCAGCGGGAGTCCTTAACTACCTGCCATTGGTCGGTCGGATTAAAAACGGCAATGTCTAAGCCCCTCTTTTGGCCGCCCAAGAAAAATGAAGAAAAAGCTAAAAGGAGGAAAAAAGAAAAAACAACCGAAAAAACCGGCATACTTTTAAGGCCTCGCCGCGCTGACGGCAAGGAAAAACCAAAATGATGAATAAAAAGCGCCAAAACAACCAGCGGAGTAAAAATCTTGGCGCTGTGATAAGAAAAAAGGTTAAGACCGAACAAGAGCGCTGATAAAAACTGATCTTTTTTCCTCTTGCTGTCAAAAGACCTTAAGAGAAAAGACCCTCCTAAAGAAACAAAAAAGACGGTTAAGTTAGCCTCAAAAGCTCCGCGGGAAAGAGCCAAATGCCAAGGAGAAAAAGAAAGCAAAAAAGAGGCGGTTAAGGCTAATAGAAAGTCGCCGAAAAGTTCCTTGGCAAACAGGAAAGCGGCTAATATCGCCAAAGATCCGATCAGGGCGTTAGGAAGTCTGACCGCCAGCTCGTTCAAACCCAAAAGAAAAACCGAGGGGATAATCAAATAGGTTTGAAGCGGCGGTTTAAAATCGCCAAAAGACCTTAAATTCAAAGGAAAAGGATTGCCCCACTCGTCTTTGCCTGTTTTTAAAATCGAATAAGCGCTATAACCCTGAGCCGCCTCGTCCGGAGTAAACCCGGCCGGGTATCGGTCCAGCCGGAACAGCCTTAAGAATAACCCTAAGGAAAAAACTATTAATAAGCCGGTAAAAATAAGCAGTCGAAAACTTTTCATCTTTATAAAATATAGAAACTGTTTTTAAGACCCCATTTTACTCTCGTTCCAGGTTCAACGCGACACGATTATGACCGTCAGGGCCCCGTCTTTCCGGGCTCCACGCGATGCCGCATGGGGCTTGTCGTGACCCGGAATCTACATAGATTCTGAATCAAGTTCAGAATGACAGAGTAAGTTTAGAATGACGACAATAGACAGTTTTGAAACCGGTTCAAAGACTATTTTTTCCCGCTTAACCAATAAGACAAAGGCTTTCCCCAAGGATCATAAGTTATTTTTTTAACTGAAATCTCTTCCGGCGGATTGGAAAATAAGTTCCAGTCTCCGGGTGCTTCCTTGCCCTGAAAAGCCAAATAAAGAGAATCTTTTGCCAGATTCTCTGCCAGCCAGCTGATTTGGTCCGGCTGGGAAATTTCGCCAAAATAAATGTTGTCAAGCCTGAAACCGGTAAAACCAGGCAATAACTCCTCTTTCGGTTGGTCGGAAACAAATTGTTTCCTAAAAGAGGCCGGGTCTGTCTTGGTCCAAAAAAGATATCTGATCAAAGCCGGTTCATAACCATTATTGATAATTATCTTTTGATCGTCCTCCCGGTTCTGCTTAAGCCAGCCAATTGCCTCTTTATAGCCGTAATGCCACCAGCGGGAAGTTTCTTTAGGGTAGTGGACCAAATAGGCGTAAGCCCAGAAAGTCAAACTCAAAATTGAAAACAAGTAAACCGCAACGGCTGCTAAAAATTTAAAATTCCGGGAAAGTTCAAACACTTTTTCAAAACCGAAAGCGATTAAAATGACCAGCGGCGGAATCATCAAAAAAAGCCTGGTCGCCTGGTCGCCTCCGCCGACAGTTAGACAGGCCGGGATCGGGGCAATCATCAGCCAGGAGAAAACCAACCTCTTTAGTTTTTGGTTCTTGTCCCGCAGGAGCTGGTACGCTCCTACTATTAAAAGAGGTAAAAAGAGTAGCGGCAACTGGCCAAAGCCGGGCGGGTTGTGACGAGGGTTGGGATCGCCGCCGAGGAATAGAAACTGTGGAGAAACAGCGGTCAGGTAGTTTGAAAAGAACTCCTTGCTCCAACCGGTTAGCTTATTGTAAAAAAGCCGTTCTAACCAAGGACTGAGGCCGGTGTTTCTTTTAAAAACAATAGTGTCGATTGTTTTTGGGTTGTTAAAAATGCTAATTAGGTTAAACCTGCCCGCCGCCTGGCCAAAAAGAACCGAAATTAAAAGAGGGGTTAAAATTATCAGAAAAACCAATCCGGCAAAGGCGACCCCTTGGTCTTTCCGTTTCGCTTTGAATGTTAAAAGAAGCGAAAACCCGAATAGCGGCACAAACAGGCTGGCAGTGCTATAAGAATAAAAACTAAGAGCCAGCCAAACCGCCGACCAAAACCATTTTCGTTTCAAAAAGGCGATTGTTCCTCCTAAAATCAGGCTTAAAAGAAGAGTCGCTTCAAAGGCGGTCCGGGAATAGTGAAGATGCCACGGAGAAACTGCCATGATAAAGGCGGATATAATTGCCAAACCCTTTCTTCCAGAGACCATCCTTACTAATTGATAGGTTAAGACAATGTTAAGCAGCCCCATCACCACCGGCGCCAATCTAACTCCCCACTCGTTTAACCCGAAAACGGCAACAAAAGGAGCGGTCAAGTACATTAACAGCGGCGCCCGCCATTCCGAGAAAGAATGAATATAAACCGGAAGTTTTTGGCCTAAATAATCTCTGCCGCTAGTCCAAAGCGAGTAGGCGTGATAACCGACGTCTAATTCATCGCCAAAAAGCTCTAAATTATTCAGCCGGTAAAGGCGCAAAAAGAGGGCCAAAAGCAGGATCAAAAACAGACTCAACCTTGACTTCATCACCTGATTATAGCAATTTTTTTAACCAACCGGCACCGGATTCAGCTTACCCAAAAACTTGCCGATTCGGATAAGACCCTTTTGTTATTTTAAAAAAAGTTTTGTGCTAATATCTTAACAAATGATCAAATGCGCCGTTATCGGCGTCGGCAACATGGGTCGTCACCACGCCAGAAATTACTTCCAGATAAGCGGCGCTGAGCTGGTCGCCATTTCTGACAAAAACGCCTCCTTAGGGCAGGAAATCGCAGCCAAATACCATTGCCGCTTTTATAGGAACTACCGGGAAATGCTCAAGCGGGAAAAAACAATAGAAGCGGTTTCTGTAGTAACCCCAACCTCTTATACCACTCCTGCCTGCCGGCAGGTCATCCATCCGCCAGCAACTGCATGGCTTTGGACTGACGGTTTTCGCTATCTTGAAATAAAGAGACCGGCAACCCTCAGGCAAGATTCATTTAACCCTTGCCTTGGCTTCCTCCAGTTTCGCCTCTTCTAAAAGGGCGTAATAAGCGTCCCAAAGTTCTTTGGCCACCTTAAGATAGCCCTTTCTTTTCGCCTGCTCTGCCTGCCATTTTATCTGCTCGGCTAATTTCCGATCTTCACGAGCGTCTAAATAGGGATCATCATAACTGGTCACATAAAACACCTCCTTATTTTTCATTCTACATTGTCCGCGCTAAAGCGGCAACCCAAGATTTAAACCCAGAGCAATAACACTAAATGGGACGATCGGACCAGTTAGTGTTATTGAAACCCAGCAAGTTAAAAAGGGTAGTCAGTGTTAAAATTAACTTAACACCAATACCCAATACCAATATCAATATCAAGCAATATCAATATCAACCAATATTAATCTTTAAAATTAAAAAGTCTCTTGGACTAAATGAAGATTAGCCCAGTCAACCTCTATACCAAATTTTTTTTAATGAACTTTTACTACCGGATTGAAAAGTTCGTTGTCAACGTGGCTAATAAATACGATCAAGAGGGTAAAAAACTACTCGAAATCGGGGCCGAAAACAGCCCATACAGAAAATATTTCAAAAAAGTCGACTACTTCACCCAGGATATTAAGCAAAACCGCAACCGGACAACAAATTTTATCGGCGACATGGACCAGGGGCTAAAACAGATCAAGTCAGGCAGTTTTGACTACATTCTTTGTACTCAAGTTTTGGAGCATCTTAAAAAACCTGATTACGCTTTTAAAGAATTCTACCGGATTTTAAATAAACAAGGGAAAGTTTTTTTGACGACTAATTTCATTTACCAAATCCACATGCAACCCAACGACTATTGGCGGTTTACTAAATACGGGTTGGAATACTTAGGCAGGAAAAACGGATTTAAAATCCTGCATCTGAAACCGCAAGGCGGTATTTTTCAGGTTATCTCCTATTTAATCACTACCGCGCCGATAAGAATATTTTTAAAAGAATGGGGCCTGCCGTATTATCTATACCTGATAATTTTTTCGCCGGTAATTGCTTTAATTAACCTCTCGGCGGTTTTTTTGGATCATTTTGACCGGAATAAAGAATTGACCATAAATTATGAAGTCATCTACCAAAAAACAGGCTAAGTTAGTTGTTTCCGTTATTTTGAGGAATCGGCCTCCGCCGGTGGGCGGATGGCGGACGGCGGATAACGAACCGTGGTTTTCTTGGTTCGTGTATAAAGAAAAGAAAACCTGAAAAAAATCAGGATTAAGGTAAAGGAAAGCAGTCTGGAAATGAAAAAATTTCCGGCTTCCAGAACCATTTTTAACCAAGCTATTTCCGGATACCACCAGAGCTGGTAGAGGTTAAGTAGATGGATTAAGGAGAGGATGACCAGGTACCTAATCTTAATCTTCCCCGCAACCGCCAAAATGGTTAAGGGAGCAAAAACCGGGTAAAGGTATCTTTCATGCATATTGGTCAGAAACAGAAAAGAGGCAAAAGCAAAACCGATTGCTAACCATAGATATGAGCAAAAATTCTTTTCTTTTCTACTCCAGTAAAAATATGTGAAAATAAAAAAGGTTAAGCCCGTCATCAAAACGCCCCAAGTCTTGGCGGCAAATCCAAAAAGCGGAATACTTTCTTTTAAGCTTAAATCCAACCCGAAAACCAGGTTCCAAAAATTAAAGGCGTTGCCGGAAAGCATGTTCCCCTGCCGGGGAAGAATCCGGTTAGTATAAAGATACCAGAGCCAGGTAAAAACATTACCGTGATGAACAAAGGGGAGGGAAATTAGAAGTAAGAATAAAGAAGTAAGTATTAGAGGCAGAATGATCTTCTTGAACTCCTTGCTTCTGACAACGATTAGAGCGGCAATCGGCAGCCAAATGATCAAAGAGAGCTTAAAATAAAAACCCGTCAAAAAACAAAAAATTCCTAAATAGTATTTCTTTTTGAACAAAAACCATAACCCGGATAAGGCAAGCAAGTTCACCAAAGAATCTGTTTGCCCCCAAACAGCGGAATTATAAATAACAATCGGGTTAAACAAAAAAAGTAAAGATCCCCAAAATGCTTTCTCCTTATTTTTAAAAAGATCCGAAACAACTCGGTAAATTAACCAGCCAATACCTAAGTCGGCTAAAACAAAAGGAACTTTCACCAGAATGATATTCAGCTTCGCTTCCAAGAAAGAAACAACCAAAGAGGGGAAAAGCGGAATTTTAATGTTTAGCCACCAAAAAAAAGAAAAAATCCATTGACTTAGCTTGGAAATAAAAGCGAAAAGGCAGACCGTTCCTAAAGGTTGGTTGGGCCAAGACATTCTCCAGAAAATGTTCTCGTAAAAATTTTTCGGTCCAACTTGCCAAAACTTTTCTCCCCAATCAATATGGTTGATCAGGTCCGGGTGATGGCCAGAAACAAAAATCAATATCAGCCTGAGAATCAGCGCGGCGATGAAACTCCACAACATCACGGAGGTGATGTCTTTTGTTTCTCCGGCGGAGTTGAAATCCCTGTCTGCCGGCCCGCTTCGCCGCGGGGCAAGCAGGCAGACGCCGGGGCGGAAAATTGACGCATTCATCCACAGCCTGATCCCGAAGAGATCCCTTTGGGACGGCCGCGGTCTTCTGCACAGGCGGAGAAAAACTTTCTTAATTTTTGCCATTTTTGGCCGGACCAAATAATAAAATTAATTAAATAATGATTGCAACTACGGTAATATTTCTTACTGCTTTCAACCAGCCATTGATTTGGTTTTGACTTTAAATTCTTGCCGCTGGCGCCATGAAGATGAGTAATTGCTGCCTGGGGAAGATAATAAATTTTTAAACCCTGTTTTGCCAGTCTTCGACAATAATCCAAATCTTCAAAATACATAAAATACTGCTCATCCAATAAACCGGCTTTTTTTAATGCCAAAGGGGTTATTAAAAACGCCGCCCCGACCGCGGCTTCAACTAAAACAGGTTGCTGGCCTTCCGGCGCATATTTTAGGAAAGCGCCTTTTTGGTTGAGAAAAAATTCTTTAAAAGCGCTGGTTAAAGTTGGCAGGCGGCAACAGGAACCCTGAGTTGAGCCATCATGATTTAAAAGCCGCGGGACAACCGCGCCGGCATCAGCCTTATTTGCGGCAAAATTAACCAGTTGCTCCAAGCTGCCTTTTTCAATTAAAGTGTCACTATTGAGCAGTAAGACAAACTTCCCTTTTGATATTTTAATCCCTTGATTATTGGCCTTGGCAAAACCTAAATTTTTTTTGTTGAAAATGGTTATCAAGTTCTTTAGTTTATCGAGGTTATCAATCTGATCTGGTTTACTCGGTGGTCGAGACGGAGAGTTATCAAATTTTATTTTTTCTTTCCTCAGTTTCGCATTTTTAGCCGCAGTTTTGAACTTTAAGTTTTGACTTTTGAGATAACGGGCGCTTCCGTCCGTCGAATGATTATCAATCACAATAATTTCTGTTTGGCCGGCAAATTTTTTGCTCTTAAAAGAGGTAAAAATCGAGGCAAGACAATTTCTCAATATCTCCTCGGTATTGTAATTAACGATTACAATTGAAAGGATCATTTGTCCCTAAACAAGTTGATAACCTCTCTGTCTTTCATGACAAATTCGCCTTTATCTTTCTTGCCGTATTTCAAATATTGTCCCAGGGCCGCCAAAAGTACCTTGATATAATTGGGACCAGTCAATATCCGCAGTAAAATTCCAAAAGGCTGGGAAATAACCATCAGAGGATCGGTAATGTTTTTCCAGGCAAAAAGCAGTTGATTCCTTTCTTTAATTAGATCCACATAAGAGCTATTCAGTTTGGAAATTGTTGCTTGATGCCGGTGATGAACGACTGATTTTGGCTCCCAAATAATTTTCCAGCCCCGTTTCCAGGCTCGATAGCCTAAATCAAAATCCTCCCAATAGAATGGGGCAAATAACGGATCAAAGCCTCCCAGCTCCTGCCACATTGATTTTCTTACCAAGGCGCTGCCGCCCGAAGCCCAAGCGGAAAGATGAGCCTTTTTACCCGAGCCGCCGACGCCATGATGAATAAATCCGCCCTTCCACCAAATTTTGGCCCAGCCAAATTGCGGTTCATCAAAAGAGACCGCGAAAACTGTTTTATCTTTAAAATGAGCTAAAGCCGGAGCCAAAAAACCCGGCTCAGGAATAACATCATTATTTATAAAAGCTAAAAACTCGCCTTTTGCTTTTTTGGCACCTAAACCGGAGCCGCCAATAAAACCCAGATTTTTATCATTTTCAATAACTTTTAACTTTTCATTTTTAACTTTTAACTTTCTAAGGTATTTGACGGACCCGTCGGTTGATCCATTTTCAACAACAATCGCCTCGGCGTCTTTAGGCAAAGCGGCAAGAATTTTCGGCAAATTCTTTTTTAAAATCTTTTCCGCGTTCCAGGTAGGAATGATCACAGAAACCCTAACTTTACTCATCTGACCAATGATAACCGTAAATCAATAAATGTTAAAGCCGGAAACTATTTTTACTAAAACCGAGTACTTTTAAAACGGAGCCGCAAAGCAGATAAACAAACGAAAAGAGATGCCATACTGATGATTAAGCCAAGCTTAAAACTAAGCGGATCAAAATAAATCTCCAGCAAATGTTCCCCTGATTCCGGGATAAAATAACCCCTCAGACCATAATCGGTTTGAAAAATATCAACCCCCCGACCATCCAGTCTTGCCTGCCAGCCAGGATAAAACGAAGCTGACTCAACCAAAAAACTTGGCCCGGAAGCAACAACTTCAAATTTTTCACTGTTTGGTTGATAATCTAAAATTTCTATCTCTGCCGGCATTAAATCAATATTTTCCAAACCATTGGCTTCCTGGACCACAATTGCCGTCTCTTTTAAATCAAAATCATCAGTTTTAAGCAATTTTACCGACTGATCGTTTTTCCCGACCGATAGGATCTTGTTAATTGTCCAAATCCTTGGCAAATACTTACCATCCTGATAAACAACAACCGTTTTGTCTTCAAAAACCTGACTGAACCTCGGATTTTTAAAAGTTTCTCTTACCTGGCCATCGGGTGAAAAGATTCCCTGCTGGTTAATCCTTTTTGCCAAAACATATTTAACATTTAAAATGGGAAAAAGTGAGGAATCATAATTGTCCATCAAATGGACCCGGGAAATCTGATTACTGATAGCGCCGGTCTTTATTAAAGAAAGCATTTCACCCTGAAGCTTCGGCATCAAGGTGTCATAGCCGCTGGCAGTTTCCAAACCATAGGGCATCCACATGTTTTGCGGGATTACCTGGTCCGGTTCAAAGCGAAAAATATCGTTATCATCCTGCAAAAACTTGATAACCGGAGTTTGAGGAAAAACCAAATCTTTCTTAGTAAAACTCCAATATTTTTGCGCCGGATACCAAAAGCCGAAACCGGTCAGGATTATAATCGAAAAAACTAAAACCGGTTTAACTTTTTTAATCCAAAAGCCAAAAATTAATAACCCCAAAAAACTGACCAGAGAAAGTCCGGAAATAATTGAATTTCTCAGAGCAACATTAATCTGAGACTGGTCAGCTGAAGATTTAAGAATTATTCCGGCAAGAACAGCCAATAGCAAGCCGGTTAAACCGGTTAGCCAAAACAGCTGTTTTTTAAATTTATGAAAATTATCAGCCAATAAATCCAAGCCAAAGCCGCTTAGAACCGAAACCGAAAAAGTCAGCAGAACCAATGATCGAGCCGGAATTCCTCCCTCCAAAAAGAGTAATTTGGCTAAGATCTTGCCTAAAAAATTATCAGTGGCCAAAACCAAACTGAAAATAATTATTCCCAGCCAAAAAAGACTTTCCTTTCTGGCTTTAAAGTTTGTTAGTACAAAGATAGCCAAAATCAGAGGAACCACCCCCACCCAGCAAGCAAAGTTGTCATAAAAACCAATTCCCCAAAAATTGCCGGTTGTCGGACTGCCAAAGAAGTTAGGAATCGCTAAGGTAATTAGGTTTCTAAGCGGGAAAAAACCAACGCCGCCAGTTAGGGCAACCGGATCAATTTTTCTAATTGAGTGGATAATCAGTTCAACTCCCGGCAATAACTGTATCGCCGCCAAACCAAAACCAATAAAAACGAACAACATCAACTTTAAGCTCGCTGACCCAAAAAGCCGTTTAGAGAACAACAGGCTGGCGCTAATAACCAACCAGGAGTAAATTACTAAAGGCAGATAACCGGAAAAGATCTGACCGGCGATAGCAAAACTTAAAAGCGGCAGCCAGAAATTGTCTTTGCCGACAAAATAACTATCAATTAAAACCAAAATTAGCGGCAAAAACCCAAGCGTCCAGCCGTGAACATTATATTGATTCCATACCACGGCAAAGCCGGAAAAAGTAAAAACCAAACTGCCGAAAATTGCCGAGACCTTACTTATTTTCTTGCTTCTTAAATACCAAAACATTGCCGCGAGCATGAAAAAGGTTTGACCGATAACTCCCCAACTCCAACCTAAAACCGGTTTAAAAAAGATAAAAAATAAATTAGCCGGAGAAAAAACCGCCGATTGAAAATTAGCCAAAAGCGGCATGCCCAAAAAATAAGCCTTATTCCAAAGCGGCCATTGCCCGGACTTAAACATTTCAATTGCCGCCATTCGCCACGGATAAATAATTGAAGGGATATCGGAAGACAAAGGGTTTTTAACCGGAACCCCGGTGATAAATCCCCACTTATAATCCAGCCAAGGATAATAGGTGCCAACGGTAATATCTGCCGGAATGGGAACTAAATCTTTTAAAAAAAACTTCCAGAAGAAGGCAAAGCAGATTAAAAAAAAGAATAACCAAGGCCAGGCGCGGTTGAGAAAACCAATAATTTTGCTAACCATTCCCTAATATTTCCAAGAATTTCCTGTAAAAATTATTTTTGGAAAACTTCTTGGCTCCGAGAAGGGCTCTTTTTTGACATTTTCGGTAAAGCTCCTCATTCCTTATCAGAAGAAAAGATTTGTCAATTAATTCCTCCACCGTCTGCCATCTTTCCCCCACTCCACGTCGCACAATCTCTTTCAAACCTCCTTTGTCTACCACTAAAGGAACGGCGCCGGCGGCCATCGCCTCAACCGGGGTAATGCCAAAATGCTCCACTCTCCAAGGCTCCTCCCTATCGTTAATTCCGAAACCAGCGGCGTGCCAAAAAAGCTTGGCCTTGCTATAAAGATCCTTCAACGGCTCAAAAGGGAGGTTTACCAAAATCTTGATCGGGTAGCCTTTCACCATCTTCTTAAGCTCAATTAAAAATTTATTTTCTGAATCTTTAGCCAAAGAAGCGCCGGCTAAAATTAATTCCCAGCCGGTTAAACCCTGATTGACCATTTGCTTAAAAGCGCTGATTAAAATATCCTGCCGCTTCATCTGCATCGATTCTTCAAATCTGGCTACGGCTAAGATAATATTTTCCTTAACTTCTGCCGGTTTAAATCGGGCTACGTCGACCGGAGGATATAAAACCAAAGACTTAACCCCAAATTCACGATCTATGAAACTCTTCGTGAAAAACGAATTGCAGACTACTTCTGTAACAAAATTAAGTTTGAATTTGTTAAAAAGTTTAGTTCTATTGGCGCCGGCAAAAGGAACTTGAAAGTGAAGAATACTTTTCCTGCCAAAAAGAAAGGGAACGCTCCCGTCTGAAAGCCAAAAAATCAAATCGTAATCCCGGCTAAGAATAGATTTTTTAAAAAAAGGCAGACTATCTAAACGATAACCCAAAAGGTGAACCTTCGAAAGTTTAAGCCCGAACCTCTGGGCGCTGGTTTCAATAACTGACGGGTCATCCCAATCCAAATCCACCCGCCAGCCACGGCTTAAAAGGCATTCCGCCAATGTTAGACAATAACGCTCCCCGCCGCCAAGAGTATCTAAATAAGGATCGTGAATTAGGGCCCTCATAGGTTTAGGGTTTTAGATTTCAGAATCGTTTGTTTTTTATAGAATTAATTAAACCCTGCTTACTCCGTACCGTCTGGTACAAGGCCTGCCGGCAGACAGATCTAAACAAAATCAAAATTCCGATAATTTAAATTCAAAAGTTATTTACTTTTTTCTAAAGATTTTTCTTCTGAATCATGTTATTTCGAATTTTGACTGTTTGAATTTATTTAGAAATTAGATATTAAAATTTAGAACTTGTTTTTTTGCTGGATTTCCCACAAACGAGCATAAATAATAAAAGTGTTAAAGACCTCAAAAATAGCATTGATCCAGCCAACGGTTCCGTCTTTCCAGGCTCGCTGTTTTATCACCCGTTCGAAAAACTTAGTCGCCATCATTCTTAGAATTCGCCACCAAACTACCGGCGGGTGGTCGTTCTCGTAAAGCGCTTTAGCCTCAAGCTGGGTCCAGCGGATAGTCTTCTCCATCATCGAAGAAAGATCGCGGTGAGTATGATGAAAAAGGTGATCTTTAAGCTTCCCCATCATCCCGACAACTACTGGCCGTTCGTGGAGCCGACCTTCCCAACGAAGCAATTTCTTTCTTCTGAAAAAGCGCTTAACAAAATCTGGGTAAGAACCGCCATGATAGACTCTCTGGCCTAAATAATAGTTAATTCTCGGAATGGCGTAATAGCTATACTTTTCCCCTACCCCTTTTCCGGCGGCGATTTTTAGAAGAGATTGTTTCAGTTCCGGGGTAATTACCTCGTCGGCGTCAAGATAAAAGACCCAATCAAAAGCCGCCTTTTTAAGACCTGAATTTCTCCATCGGGCAAAATGTTTCCCGTACTCATCCTTAATTTCAATAATGTTTTTAGAATATTTCTCAGCGATTTTTTTGGAAGGCTCATTAGTATTAGCGGCAACCAAAATCAGCTCGTCAGCCCAAACGGCTGAGTTTAAAGCCTTTTCTAAGACGTCTTCCTCTTCGCCGAAAATAACAATAATAGAGATATTTGTTTGTTTCATTTCCAACTGCCTTTGCCAAATCTCCTTAAATAAAAATCTCTAACCCCGATAATCTGCCAGGTTCTTCCGGTAAGTAGAGTTTTAAAACTTTCCCTGATTAAAGCAACTTTAGTCCTTAGCGGCGCCCATCTTAAACCAAAAAGAAGCCTGTTTCTGGTGATAAAGTAGTCCTGAAGAGCGCCGCCGCAATCGGATGAGCCGGCATTCAGATGCCAAATTTTCGCTTTCGGCAAGTAATAAATTTTTCCGCCAAGCTTTTTCACCTTTAAGCAAAAATCAGAGTCTTCATAGTATAAAAAATATTTAGGATCAAAAAAACCCGCTTTTTGCCAAACTTCACTCTTGGCTATCAGGCAGCAGCCGCTGACAAAATCTGTTTCAAAAGATTTATCATATTGACCGGTATCAACCTCGTCCACTCCTCGATGAAAAGCGTAGACGTTCTTCCAGTCTATCTCTCCACCGGCAAACCAAATTACCCTACCTCTTTCTTTCTTCTGATAACGGGTTTTATGAAACTCCCTTCCAGGCGCAAAGTAAATTTTCGGGCCAACAACACCAACCTTTTTATGTTTCTTAATAAAATCCACCAAGGGAAGCCAAAAAGCATTTTTGACTATTACATCATTGTTTAAAACCATCACATAATCGGCCCCGTTCTTGATCGCCTCCCTAATACCAACATTATTCCCCTCGGCAAAACCCAAATTTTCCTTATTGAAAATGGTTATTAAGTTATTTAGTTTATCGGGTTGTTGAGTAATTGAATCGACAAATTTGGTCTTTCCTTTCTTTATTTTTATTTTTGCGCTTTGAATTTTGAATTTTGACTTTTGACTTTTGAGATAACGGACGCTTCCGTCCGTCGATCCGTTGTCAACCACAATCACCTCGATAGACAAATCCGGTTTTGACTTGCCAATGGATTTTGAAACTTTATCAACCGTTTCCAAAAAAGGGATCAAACAGCGCTCTAAAATTTCAACGCCATTATAATGGAGAATAACGACAGAAAGCTTTTCCATTAAAGCCTAATTAGCCAAGCTCTTAATTTTAATACAATTTTAGAAACTAACGCCAAAGAAGAAGCGCTGTTTTTAACCAGAAAATCATCCCGCCAATACTCCAGCTGGTAAACCATCTCCCTAAAGGTTTCTTTAATCTTGCTGCGTTCTAAATTTTTTTGTTCATATTTTTTCATTTCCCAAACTTTAAGGTAAACTAAAAGCACTACCCAGGCTTGGAGCAAGGACAAAGCCAGGCCGTGGACACCATCTTTATAAGCTTCGCCGGAAAAAAACCGGCTCAAGAATTCTTCTAAAGGTTTTAATAAAAGATCTTTACTGCTGAACTTATAGCTCTTCTCTTTAATCAGCTCTATTGCCTGAACCTGAGCATACTTCTCGCCTCTTCTTAAAAACTGCTCCAAGCCGTCATAGTTATAGTGAACGATGGAGAACTTCTCGCTATCGGGCAAAGTGTAGATCATTCTACCGCTAAGATCCGGCTGTTTATGAATTTGTTTGGGCCAGTTGATTTTCCCTTTTTTAAAAAATCTGGGCAAGTAATCCGGCCACCAGCGGGAATTCTTCATCCACTTGCCAAAGATAATATTTTTTCTGGGGATCAAGACACAATCAAACCTGGTCTCCTCCTGAGCAATTTTTTTTAACCTTCTTGAAAGGTTGCGGTAAATCTTCTCGTCAGCGTCTAAGATCAAAATCCAGCGGCCCTTAGCTTTGTTGATGGCAAAATTTCTGGCCGGCTCAACATAACCGGTCTTTTTGTGAAAAAAAAGCGAAGCTTGATACTGCCGGGCAATCTCAGCTGTTTTATCATTGCTATACATATCAACCACGACAATTTCATCAGCAAGATCTTTAACCGAATCCAGACAGCGAGGCAAGTTCTTTTCCTCGTTTAAGGTATTAACTACTACTGAAATTAAGGGTCTTTTCATTGTTTGTTATTAGACTTGGCCAATCCTCCCCTATCTAAAAGCCGGGACCCGAATAATTTTATCAGAAAGATCAAATCCGTAATTATTTCAGAACCTGATATATTTTAACTTGTCCGTTGTTAAAAAGCATCTTCAACCCCAAATCAGCAGACTGGAGTCGGAAATTTTGTCCGTTAACCAGGTAAATATAATCAATTTTATTGTTCAATAAAAATCCCCGAGCCCAGATTTTATCATTACTAGAAAAAAATTTCTCAGCCTCTTCCTTTCTCTGCCGCCAGGGAAAACCGGTAATTTCCAGGTTCATCTCGTCTTCAAGGAAAACGGGTTTTGACGAAAAGGCGGAAACATAAGCGGTTGTTTCGTAAAGATAAAGAGGCAGAGGGGTAGACAAGCCGGTCTTCTTAAAACTATCAAAAGGAAAGGTCAGAACAAAACCATCCGGTTGGTTTTTTAAGAACTCCAAGGCAAAAAGCTCGTAGTTTGGCACTGAGGCCGGAGGAGGAAAACCTATATAGTCTTTCAGGGTCGAAAGGGTAGTCGGCAAACCCAGCGCAAAAATTAAAAGAACCAGCGCTTTAAAGAAAAAGCCTTTTTTGGCAAAAAGAGAGTCTAAGAAAAGCGATAAATAAAAGTTAGCCAAAAAAAGGAAGTAATAAAAAAACTGAATCGTATTCCAGGTAGTTCCCTTTTGCACAAAAAGGGCCGGCATTAAGAAAGAAGTCGAGAAGAAGGCAACCGAAAAAAGACGGAGGTCTTTTATCTTTAAACCTGTCTTTTTTTTGAATAGTAAAAACAGACCAAAAATCCTGGAACCAAGATTACCGACTAAGAAAATCAAAACCAAGAATAATTCCACCAACAAAAGGACCGGCAACTTAAAAGAAAGCCATTGCTGGCTTAGGTTGATTCTAAAGGCGGCCAACCGAGGCAGATAAAGTTTATCCAGCGACTCAACCAAAGAGTGAGTAAACCAGAAAGGTTTAAAAACCAGAGACGAGCCGCCGCGAAAAGCCCCTGAGGCAATCAATGAAGCCAGGGAAATCAGGCCAATCGTCAGACAAAGGTAAAAATACTTAGCCGGATGCTTGTCTTTTGCCACCAGCTTATAAAGCCAAAGTAAACCAAATGAGAAACCGACCAACAAACCGGCGTAGATTTTAATTATGCTTAAAAAGCCAAAAAGGGTTCCGCAAATTAAAATTCTAAGCCACGTTTTTAATTTAAACGGACCAAACCAAAGATACCAACCGAAGAGCAAAATGACTAAGGACAGGGCGTAAGGCGGATTAATTAGGGTGGAAATAGACTGCATTGACCAAAACAAAGATTCCCCGCCGATTTGGCCTTCCCGAAACAAGGTAATTATCCAACCAAACGAGCCGGTGAAGAAGTTAAGAAGCATAAACCAGATGCCAATCGAAAGGCGGCCGGTAAAAACTTTCCCCAGTTTCAAGCTCAGAAAACCGATCAAGAAAGCAAACGCCAGCGGCAAGAGACGAAAATATACATCAGTAGGGGGAAGCTTAAAGGCTCTGCCGATAATTGAAGCCAAAAGATCAAAACCCCAATGGTACGAGGAAATCTTAGTACCTGAAAAAACCATGTTCTCCGGAGGCAGTGAGCGGTCCGCTCCTCCGATCAAGCTTAAGTGCCAAACGCCATCGTGCCCGTTCGGACCCCAGAAACCTAAACCGAAATCATAAATTAAACCGCTCCTGAGCATCGGCAAAGAAAACAAAAGCCCGGAAATAATTACTAAACCGGAGGCCCAGAAGGGTAAAGCCGCCCATTTAATTAAAAGAATAATCAAAAGAACCGCCCAAAAAAGCCAAAGCCTGTTGGTTTCAAATGGGGATCTGCCCGGAAATTTTAGGCCGGAAACCGATTCAATCGAAGGTTTCTTCTGTTCCGGATCGGCAACCGAATCTATTTTGGCAGGAATATTCCAATAAAGTTCGCTATTGGTATTTTCATTCCAGAAATAAGGATCGGCCACAACCGGCCGGTAAAAGCGAAAATCTCTAATCGCGACAATGCCAGCCTCCTTGAGAACCCCTACCCTTTTTTGATCATCCATAGACCAAAAAGCCTCGGTTTCTGCGCCTAAAAGATCAGCCCCGCCAATGGAGTGCGGCGGAGAAAGACTGGGGAAGGCTTCGCGGTACCAATCGGAAAACTCAGAAGCAGTAACAAAAACCGCTTCTTTTTTGGATAAAGTCTCTATTTGGTTTGAGAACTCGTTTTTATAAAAAGACAGAGAATTGTCGTTTTCCAGTCCGATGGTAAGCTGGCCGAATCGGCCCTGGTTCGGAAAAAGATAAAAATCAGCCAGCCCGGAAAAATATTCCGTATCCAAACCGTGTTTCAAATAGTCGTTGGCCTGAACACTGAAAGTGCTGTTTTCAACTCCGGGTCCGTAGCCATTTAAAGGATCCCTGGCCGCCCACCATAAAACCAAAGCGTTAAGTTTATCCTTGGTCGAGGCGGCGGGAAATAAAAGGTTCTTTTTATCAGGATAAAAAGGAACCCCCCACCAGCCACCCCAAATCTGGTAACCGTCAGTAGAAAACTGGTCGGCGCAGATCAGAATGGAAGTAACCGCGTATTTCTCCTTAAGCAAAGAGGCCGAGTAAGCATCAACGCTCCAGGCGCCGACCGATCTTGGATAAAAGCCGAATCTTTCCTTAAATTCAGAAAAGGCGGTGATTAAAAGCCTTTCTCTTTCATTGCGGCTATACCCGGAAAGGAAGATCTTGTCAGCCCGGCTCCAGGAGCCGTCTTGATTATAATCAACCTCGGAATTTTCCGCCCAGGAAGGAGTTACTTCAAGAAAGATTCCCAACTCGCCGGAAGTAAATGCCTCCTTCATAAAAAGAGCAGACAATTCCTGATCAAAAAGAACGTCGGGTCTTAGCAACCAGGTAGCTTTCAAACCTCCTTCCGCTAAAACCGAACTTTGGAAAACGGGAAAATCTTCCGGGCTCTGATTGGACAAAGGCCAAAAATCATCACCCCTGACCGGATTGATGATATTAACAAAGCCCGACTCGGCCAAGCACGCTTTTGCCCAAAAAAGACAGTTAAAGAAAAGCGGTAAAACGATAACCGGCCAAAATTTCTTCATTTTCTGCCAGACAGAAGAGACAGGTTTTCTAAAAACCAAAGCAGATCTCCTTTGGCGAAAAACCAGGCGGCGAAGCCATAAACCAGGCCGCCGCTAACAACAAAAATGGTCAAGCCAAAGATACTTTCCGGAATAATCAGACCAATCAAAAACAAAAAGGAAGCCATTAGCGTGGTCAGCAAAAAGGGCTTGCCGATTATTTTTTTCAAAGAAACGCCAAACTCTTTTTTAATTAGTCTCCAGGCAACAAAAGAGCTTGCCGAAACCAAGAAAAACCCCAGCGAAGCGCCGCTTGGTCCCCACAGTTTGGCTAAAGGCGGAACTAGCAACCAGGTCAGAACCGTCCAAAAAATCATTAGGTTTAGGCTGGTTTTAACTTTTCCGACCGCGTTGAAAGCATTAACCAAAGGCGTCGTTGCCACTCCGAAAATAAAATTGGCCAAATACCACCAGAAGGGTATTAAGGCCACCGACCACTTCTGATATTGAGGGAAAACAGCAATCACCTTCGGCATCGCCAAACCCATCCCGGCTAAAACCGGAAAAGTAAAAAGATTAACCAAAAAGCCGCTTCTTTCCAGGGCCAACTTAAGCTTAGCCCTGTCTTTCTGAAGCCTGGAATAAGCAGGAAAGGTAACCCGGATTACTGAATCCATTAAAAATCTCAAAGGCATGCTTGACCATTTTTGAGCCCAGCCTAAAATTCCTACCCCGTCACTGCCCAAAATCCCCCACAAAAAAATATTAACCAGCCGGTCCTTAACCGTCGCCAAAAGAGAGTTCAACTGAAACGGGACGCCGAAATCAAACAATTTCTTCACTCCGGCAAAATTAAAATTAAAACCGACCGGCCAAGGGGAAAAAAGATAGATCAAGCAAACCCCGATTAAAGAACGGGCCAAAACAGCAATTACCCAGCTGCTGATGCCGAAACCGCGCCAGGCAAAAAAGACTGCCAGTCCTGTAAAAACCAACTGCTCAGTCAAATCAACCGCGGCCAATTTGACAAACTTTAACTCTCTCTCCAGCAGAACTGAGGGAATCGTCTTTAAAGAAGCGGCCAGAAAACCAAAAAGCAGGGCGTAAAAAAGAATTTTTCCTTGATCGTCGAAATTAAATTTAGCTTGTAAAAATGGCGTGAAAATTATTGCCAGAAGAATCAGCGACCCCACTAAAGCTTGTTGGATGGTAAAGATGGACCGGATTTCTTCTTTTTTCGGTTTTCTTTTCTTTTGGATTAAGGCCGCCGCCAAACCAATATCAGAAAAATAACCCAAAAAACCAACTACCTCGGAGACCGCCCAGAAAACACCCAGCTGCCATCTTTCCAGAAAGATAGAAAGAAGGATAAATCCGAAAAAAGAGATCGGCTGGATCAGCAAGTTTCTGAGAACCAAAACGCTTACTCCGGTAAAAGCTCTCTTTTTCACCGCGGCAAAAGCCATTTCCTGCCTCCTTTTACCAGAAAAAGCAACAGCGCCAAATAGGAAAACAGAGAAATGGTATTGGCCCAAGATCTGGCGGGGGTATTAGTAAAACGAAAATAAAGATCATGTCTGCCGGCGTCTAATTTTACCGCCATTAATCCCGAATCAGGATCAACCAAGATTTCCGCCTCCTTCCGGTCTACCCAAGCTCTCCAGCCGGGAAAATAAAAGACGCTTAGTTTAAACGTCCCGGGTTCGGAAAGATAACCCTGCCAGCTAACCCAATTAGTTTTTTTCTCGAAGATTCCGGACGCTTCCCCGTCCAAAAATTGCCAATCAGCCTCAGGCGCGTAAATAGGCCCCAGCGGAACAGTGCTTGGTAAATAGTCGTAAAGACCGGCTGTCTGTTGATATTCCCAAGCTTTACCGGAAAACTTCTCTTCATCAGTCATCGGACCGATTTTTTCCGGCCGGAAAAAGTTCCAGTTGGCAGCAATTACTAAAACTAATAGAAGGACAGTCAGCAGTCTTTTTCTAAAAAGAAAATCAAACGCGCCGGCAAGCAAAGAAAAGAAAAAGGCCGAACCGGCTAAAAACCTCCAAGGAAATTGAGAGATCTGGATTATCTCAACCAGCTTCCACAAAAAAACTGACCGCTGGTGGGCCAAAAAAGTGTAACCTAAAGCGGTAAAAAGAATTCCTAACGATAGCCAGGTTAAATAAAGTTTCGTTTTTTTTGCGTCGCTACGGTTTTTGAAGACTTTAAAAATAAGACCAATAAAAATAATTAAAGCCAAAATCCAGTGGACATGACCCACCGGGAAAGGCATGCCGTCGTCGGGTCCCCAAAGAGACGGCCCCCAACCCCAAAACCGGGAAATAAAAAGCTGGTTTAGGGAGGTAAAGTGGGCCCGCCAGTCGAAATAGCCGGAAAACATCGTTTCTAAATGAATACTTTTGCTTTCCAAAAATGCCGGCAAAGTAAAAAACGCCGCCAGACCGAAAGCCCAGGCGGCCGATAAAAACATTTTTCCAAAAAGAGGCCAGTTTTGCCAAGGCAGTTTTTTCTCTTTTACCATCCAAAAGAGAATCCACGCCAGCATCGCCGGAGTAAAAATCATTGTCATTACGTTGTGGCTAAGCAAAAGCATGGCATAGGAAAAAGCCAGCCAGACAAGATATTTAGTTTTTTCGCTTTCGACCAGCTTTTTGGCCGCCCAAAAAATCAGAGGGAACCAAATAAAGGCCCAGGCCTCGTTCATTGCCCCCCGGACAAAAACATCAACCGAGTGATAAGGCGCCCAAATATAGAAAACAGCGCTCAGCAAGCCTCCCCAAATACCCCAAAGATCGGCGGCTAAAACAAACATAGTGATTCCGGAGAGGAAAAATTGGAGTGAAAAAAGCGCCTTGGCGGTATCGGCAAAATTAAAACCAACCAGCCGGAAAAGCTGGCCGATGTAATAAGGCAGGGGCGGATAAAAGTTAAAAAGCGGGTAGCCGTAGCCATAGCCCATATCTGGCACCCAGCGGCAAGGGATCTGACGGTCCGAAAAGCACTTTTCTAATTGCAATTGACGCATCATCTGAAGATCGTCGTGCATCACGAAATATCCGGGCTTAAAAAGCCAGCGGCTGGATAGAAAGGCGGAAAACAAAACCAGCAGGACAAACAAATTTTTTTTCACTGGATTCGATCGTATTTACAATATTATAATATAGACAGTCGTTTAAAAAGGCTCTCTTTGAAGCAGTTTCAAAACTACCTATTGTCGTCATTTTTGAACTTTCACCCCGCCGCATCACCGGGGTGATTCAGAATCTACCTTGTCATTCTGAACTTGATTCAGAATCTGCACTGTCATTCTGAATTTAATTCAGAATCTATATAGATTCCGGGTCAAGCCCGGAATGACAGAAAGAACCCCGGTCGCGACAGTCCCGACGTCGTGTTACGACAGCCATGCGGCATCGCGTGGAGCCCGGAATGACGTTTAGATAAGGTTT
>CAZWLF010000004.1:0-22746 GCA_964634805.1 uncultured Gammaproteobacteria bacterium | reverse complement strand
GATTCAAGCTAATTTCAACTTTTGGCAGGAGTTTTGTAATGAGTTCCCGGGGTGTGCTGCCTTATCGAGAACTGTTTACCCAGACACCCCGGGGGAATCAGGGCCTGCCCCCGGGGTGAAAAAAATATAGGAATTTCTCGACTCGAGGACTCGCTCGAAAAATAAATAGCTTTCCCTGGGGTAAAAACCTAAGAAGGTGAACGGAACTAACCCACCCCTGGGGATATTTAATTAAGGCGATTCCAGGATCGAATTATTCTAATGACGAAGAAGAACCAATTTCCATCAGAGAATCTTAAAAAACGGGAACCGGCATTCTGATGCCTTGAATCATTAAAGTGTTTATAATGTTTTTAATTCAACCATCCGGCCGGATTTTTCCTGACGCCCTTTAAGCTCCACTTTTTTCGCCGCAACCGCTTTTTTACCCACTACCAATCGCCAAGGAATACCAAGCAAATCGGCATCGTTGAATTTTTCACCCGGAGAAATCCCTTCCCGGTCATCAAACAAAATCTCCACCCCTTTGTCAACCAAAGTCTGGTAAACTTTTTCCGCCCAGGATTTAACTTCCTTGTCATCCAAGTCCAGGCCCAATAAGTGGTATTTAAAAGGGGCCGCCGCTTCCGGCCAAACAATCCCCTTTTCATCATGATGTGTTTCCACAATCGTCGCCATTGACCGGCCGATTCCAATCCCATAAGAACCCATCCACATCGGTTTGCGGCCGCCGTCCTTATCAACAAAATATCCCTGCTGGGGTTCGGTATAAAAGTGGTCAATTTTAAATGTGTGTCCCCACTC
This sequence comes from uncultured Gammaproteobacteria bacterium, assembly GCA_964634805.1. GTDB lineage: Bacteria > Patescibacteriota > Microgenomatia > UBA12405 > JAHJSD01 > JAHJSD01. Next base: position 21,942 of record CAZWLF010000004.1, on the reverse strand, counting down.
AATCCCTTTTTTCTCCTTCAGTTTACCCTTTGGACAAAAAGCACAAAGATCGCCATTTTCAGCGTTAACAATATCGGCGATGATCTTATATTTAAAATCCCGGCCGTAGTTAACATTAAAAGAATCGGTTGTTTTTTCCTTTTGGCCGCCGATAAAGTTGTGAACCGCTTTTAATCCAGGATCGCCGATATAAATCACTCCTTTATGCCCCCAGGAATGGACCCAACCGGATTTAGTGCCCATCTTTTTCAAATCTTCATCAGCAGCCGGCTCCAAACTAATTGCCCCGGCCGCCCGTTTCAGCTTAGTTTCGTTGACCTCCTGGTCTCCCCTGATCGAAGCAACGATAATCCTCCCTTTTTCATCTTTGTAAACCACATTTTTCAAATACCGCCAAGCCGGCTGGCTATAATGCTTGAGATTATCTTCCATAGTGCAAACCCACTCCGGCTGATCGACAATTTTAAAAGGCGCTTTTTTTTCTTTCGGATTCTTAAGCTCCCTTTTAAACTCCGCCTTCTCTACGTTGGCGGCATAACCGCATTGGTCGCAAACAAAATAGCTCTGGTCGCCATCTTTTGATTCGACCATAAATTCATGGGAAAGATTGCCGCCGATCGCCCCGGAATCGCCGAAAACCGGAGTTACTTTTAAACCTAATCTACCGGCAATTTTTAAATAAGCGCCATAGAACCTCTGATAGCTCTTCATAAATTGCTTTTCCGAAGCGCAGAAGTTGTAGGCATCCTTCATCATAAATTCCCTTACCCTGATTAGACCCCCCCGGGGGCGTTTATCATCTCTGAATTTCTGAGAAAATTGGTAAATTTCAATCGGCAAGTCTTTATAAGAAGGAGAAAACATTTTTACTAATTCAACCATCATTCCCTCGGCGGTGGCGCCGATGGCAAAAGCGGCCCCATGATGATCATTAACAATCAGCATTTCTTCGCCAAAAGCCTGATCCCTGCCGGTTGCCTGCCAGATTTCAATCGGGTGTAGAGTGGGAACCTCTAAACGTTGACCGCCGATCAGGTCCATTTCTTCTTCTATTATCCGGCAAATCTTCTGGCAAACTCTCATCCCTAAAGGCAAAAAACCCCATCTTCCCACAGAAAATCTCCTAATAAAACCGCCCTTCCAAAGCAGCCGGTGGCTGATCATCATCGCGTCTTTGGGGACAGTTTTAATGGTTTGGCCGAAAAGTTTTGAATAGCGCATTGAGATAATTTCTAATTTCTAATTTTTAATTACTAATTTCTAATCAATTCTTAATTTGTTAATGTTTAAAGAATTAATTAATTAAAAATTCATTAAGAATTAGAAATTAGAGTTTAGAAATTAGAAATTTAATTAACTATCCTTTAATTATACTATCAAACCCCGGGTTATTGGTCACCAACGATCACCTTTGGGCTCAGCGGCCTGCCTTCATATCTTTCGATAATCTCCTTTGCTATCGGCGCGGCAACATAAGCGCCGGAGCCGCCTTTTTCAACTAAAACAGTGACTACTATCTGCCCCCGGTCTTCTTCGGACTGGCTCCCGGCCGGATAAAACAAAGTAAACCAAGCGTGTGAGCTTTCGCTAACATCTCCCAACTCGGCAGTCCCTGTTTTACAACCGACTTGAGGCTTAAAATCAAAAAAGGGGAATCCTGTCCCTCCGGAAGAGCAAGCGGCAATCATTCCTTCTTTAACTAAATCAATATTCTTTGGGTCTACCCCTAAATTCAAACACTTAATCCGCCCGGACAGATAAGGACGGCAAAGTTTTCCGCCGTTGGCGACAACCGCCGTTTCCAAAGCCACCTGAAGCGGAGTCATGGTCAAATCACCCTGTCCAATCGCTAAATGATAGGTGTTGCCCAAAAACCATCTTTCTCCCCTAGCTTCCTCTTTCCAAGAGGGTGAGGGTAAAAAACCGGCCACTTCACCGGGCAGGTCAATTCCGGTAATCCGACCAAGATTAAATTTATCCGCCCAGGTCAAGAGCCTGCCAATCCCGACCCACTCTCCCACTTTATAAAAATAAATATCGTTTGATCTTTTAAGCGCTTTGACTAAATTAACCATCCCTTCGGTCCGGCCGTATTCCAGCCAATACCAGTTGCCGAAACGCCACTCGCCGATCTTTATTTCTCCGGTATCCTCAACTTCCTTGTTAGCGTCAATCTCGTTTTCCTCCAAGCCGGCGATAGCGGTCACTATTTTAAAAACCGACCCCGGGTGATAAGCTCCTCCGACAGCCCGATTTAAAAAAGGCAAATCGGGATCATTAAGCAATTTAAAAATCTTGTCTTCGTCACGGTTTTTGGTAAATAAATTCGGGTCAAACGAGGGTTGGGAAACTAAGGCCAAGACCGCTCCGGTTCCGGAATTTAAAATAACCACCGCCCCTTTTTTCCCGGAAAAAGCCTCCCAAGCCGCTTTTTGCCAATTTAAATCCAAGGTCAAGCTCAAATCTTCTCCCGCCTTAGCTTCTCTCTTGGCCAATTGGCGGATCACCTCCCCTTTTACCCCGACCTCGACCAATCTTTCCCCCGGAAAGCCTCTTAGGAAAGAATCGTAAAACTGCTCCAAGCCGCCTCTGCCAATCAAATCCCCCATTTCCAAATCCGGTTTCGTTTGAGAAGAAAGTTCTTCGCCGCTGACTTCACCTAAATATCCGGTAAGGTGGGCGGTCATTGACCCCAAAGGGTATTCTCTAACCCAGTTCTTTAGTAAATTTTCATTTCCTTCGGCCTCCATTTTAAGAGCCGTTTCCCGTGGCAGTTTCCCACCTGCCCCATTCGAATATTCGACGGAATTTCTGGCTAAATCAAGGCCATTGCGATCAATAATCCTGCCTCTGGCCGGTAAGATTTTAACTCTTCTTACCCGGTTAAGATCGGAAAGTTTCCTGAAATAAGCTCCCTTAATCAGCATCAGGTCTATCGCCCGAGTCAGAAAAATACCAAGGATGATAAAAATGAGCCAGCGAAAAAATTTGACGGAAAAATTCATCACTCGCTGTTGTTAATAATCGCCACGGTTAATAAACTTTCGGGATCAATTTCCCAGCCTGCTTCGGCTTTTTGGAAAATTTTGTCTTCCGAGGGAAAAATTTTTTCTACTTCACCGATCAAAAAAACCTCTCCTGTTTCCACGATCACTCCAACCCAGTTTCCCAAATTAAGTTTCTCGCTCGACAAAATTTCCTTAACTATCAATCGGCCGCCCTCAACTGTCAAAATTCCCCCTGCTAAAAAACCCGCGTCCTTCATGGCTTCTTCCCGATCAGGCCAAATTTTGACCGGAATCTTAAGATCGGGAGAGCCCAACAATAAACCCCTGGCCAAACCCGATCCCGCTTCTTCCACTCTCCCTAAAAAGATCCTGCCGCTAACCAAAGAGGCTCCTTTTTTAACTGTTCCTTGGTTAACCGCCAGAATCACTTCTGTCCTGCCTATTCCGATCACCTTGGCCAAAGAAAAATTAGTGGTCGGTTTTGCTCCGGAGCCGATCAGCCTTCTGGCCGCCGAATTTTCTTCTTCCAGTTCAATTTTTTCAGCCAAGCAAGAAGTCAATTCTTTTTTAAACTGCTCGGCCTCGCCCACCGGCCGGACTATCTGCTGATAAAGGACGCCCCTAAAACCGGAAGAAACCCGCCCAAAAAAATCTTTAACCGTGCTTAAAAAACCAAGCCTATCAATGCCCAAGATAAACAAGGTCAGAAAAAGAACCAGAAAAAACTTAATTTGAGAACCGATTTTGCTTATCATCCCATTCCTCCGGTAATTCTTATCTTCTTAAGCAGTTTTTCGTCTTCAAGTAATTTAACACAGCCCAAAACGACGCTGGTATTTGGATTTTTAGCCGTCCAAACAGGTATTTTGGTTGCCTGGTTGATCAGCTCTTCCATTCCCTCGATCAAAGAGCCGGCGCCGCTAAGAACAATTCCTCTTTTGGAAATATCAGCCGAAAGCTCCGGGGGTGTTTCTTCCAAAATCTCGTTTACTTGGGCAACGATTTCCTGGGCAATCGGTGAAAGAGCTTCTCTAACTTCTTCCTTGGTAACTTCAATCGCTTTTGGCAAGCCTGTTTCCAAATTTCTTCCCTTAACCGAAATCGATTCCAAGCTGCCCTTCTTCTTAGCAACCGGCAAAACACTGCCGATTTTAATTTTAACCTCCTCCGCCGTCGGCAAACCGATCAAAAGACCATATTTCATCCGCAAAAAGTTAACAATCGATTCGTCCATCTCTTGGCCTGCCTTTTTAAGATAGCGGTTTAAAACTACCCCGCCTAAAGAAACTACCGATACTTCCGTGGTTCCGCCGCCGATATCAACCAATAAATTTCCGGCCGCGCTTTCGATATTCAAACCAATGCCAATTGCTGTCAGCATCGGTTCTTCCACTAAAAAGACTCTGGCAAAACCGGCGCTCAAAGCGGCTGAACCGACCGCTCTTTTTTCAACTTCGGTGATCCCGGTCGGAACGCCCACCACCGCCCTCGGTTTTAAAAGTCTGGGCCAGCGGGAAGGCAATTCTGCCACCAGAGAGGTCAGATATTTTAAAAAATAGACGGCGGCGTCAAAATCGGCAATTGCCCCATCAACCAAAGGCTCAATTACCTCAATTTGCTGCGGCTCCCTGCCGGACATTTTTTTGGCTTTTTTACCAAAGGCGAATACCCTGCCCGGCTGACCCGGTTTTTTTTTCTGCCGGGCAATTACCGTCGGCTCGTCGAAGATAATCCCCTTGCCCGGAACTGCCATTAAGGTATTAGCCGTCCCTAAATCAATCCCGACTGATAAGGAAAATTTTTCCAAAAAAGACATAAAGCTAAACCCCTTCTTTGTTTTCTATTACCAATTAATCTTTCCTACACCCTCTTCTCGATTCGCAGACTCACTCGAAGAATAACATTATTATCGTTCGAGCTTGTCGAGAACCTTTTTACTGTTCGAGCTTGTCGAGAACCTTTTTACTGTTCGAGCTTGTCGAGAACTTTTTTACTGTTCGAGCTTGTCGAGAACCCCCTTTTTACACCCCCTTCTCGATTCGCAGACTCACTCGAAGAATAGCATTATTACTGTTCGGGCTTGTCGAGAACAATCAAGAACTATAATCTAAGTTAATAATCTTTACTCCACTGTCCAAAAATAAGTTTTCTTTTTTTCTCCTGGCGCCATTTTTTGATTTGTTTTTCTCTTTTTCTTGCTTCTTCTAAACTATTGTGTTTTTCGTAATAAACTAATTTTTTGAAACCATGCTTCCCTGTGTATTTTGAACCCAATTTTGAAATGTGCTGGTCCATTCTTTTGGGAATATTCCAAGTGCACCCGGTGTAGTAAGTGCCATCCAAACATTCGACCACATAAATAAACCAATGCCATTTTTTAAAATCTTTCACTCTGCTTATTCCTAATCCCCTTTACTGTTCGGGCTTGTCGAGAACCATCTTTTTACACCCTCTTCTCGATTCGCAGACTCACTCGAAGAATAGCATTATTATCGTTCGAGCTTGTCGAGAACTTTTTTACTGTTCGAGCTTGTCGAGAACCATCTTTTTACACCCTCTTCTCGATTCGCAGACTCACTCGAAGAATATTTTTTTTCAATGTTTAATGCTTAATTATCAAGCGGATAAATAGGTAAGCCAAAAATTAGCTTACCTATTATATGATAAACTGCTGCTATGAAAAAAGTGAGGCTTCCCCGAGATAAACATTGGGGCCTGCTTCATCGAAAAATTGGTTGCCCTGTGCCGAATAGAAACAAGGTTTTCTGGGATAAAATCATCTTCTTCTCTTTTTGCGCTCTATTTTTCTTTACTCCGCTAATACTGACTCCGTTTAATTACGAGCTTTTCGAGTTTAACAAAATGGTTTTTGTTTATTTTTGGACTGCGGTAATTCTTTTTGCTTGGATCGGAAAAATGATTGCTTCAAAGAAAATTATTTTCGCTAAAACTTTTTGGGACAAACCACTGCTGTTCTTTTTCACTTCCCAAGTAATTTCCACCATTATCTCCATTGACCGGCACACCAGTATTTTTGGCTATTATTCCAGATTCAACGGCGGATTGCTTTCTACCGGCTGTTACCTAATTCTCTATTGGGCCTTAGTCAGCAATTTCAGCAATAACAAAAAAGGCTATCCGGAAAACCAAAACAAAATCACTATCTTTCTAAAAATGATTCTTTTTTCCGGGTTCTTAGTTTCCGCTTACGGCATTGCTGAGCATTTCGGTATCGACAAACAGATTTGGGTCCAGGATGTTCAAAACCGAGTTTTTTCAACCTTAGGCCAGCCAAATTGGTTAGCCGCTTATCTGAATGTTATTCTCTTTCTCAGTCTCGGGGCAATCTTTCACCAAGAAGGAATTTTTAAGAGCCGCTTGATTGCCTACTTTCTCTTTTTGGCTTTCTACCTCTGTCTTCTCTTTACCAAATCCCGATCAGGATTCCTGGGCTTTATCTTCCCTTTTTCAGCTTTTACCCTCCTAACTACCGCGGCGATAATAAAGAAAAAATCTTCCGGCCAAACTAAGTTTTTAGTCTCTGTTTTGATAATAGTAGTTTTTACCTCCGCCGTCGCTGGCCTTCCTTTTGACTTAAATTGGTCAAAGCTGAAATCAAAAATAAGCTTTTCCTTCTTAAGCGACCTGCCGGCATCAACACTGGTTGAGAAAACCGGAACAGAAGCGGAAATTCCCGGCAACGATTTATTGATCACTCCCTCGTCTGATATCAGAAAAATAGTCTGGAAGGGCGCCATCCAACTTTGGCGGCAATACCCACTCTTTGGAACCGGAACGGAAACTTTCGGTTATGCTTACTACTGGGTCAGACCAATCGAGCACAATTTAACCTCGGAGTGGGATTTTCTTTACAACAAAGCCCACAACGAATATCTTAATTTTGCCGCTAACAACGGAACCATCGGACTTTTAACTTATTTGGCTCTCCCCTTCAGTTTCCTTTTTTGGCTGGGTAAACGGCTAAAAGATAATACCCGAAGCAAAAAAGAATTCTTTCCTCTCCAAGACCGGCCGTTTGGTTTAGCAATCGCCTTCGGATTTTTCAGCATTATGATTACCAACTTTTTTGGATTCTCAGTAACCGCTATTTCCTTGCTTTTTTTTCTCTTGCCGGCGGCAATGGCCGTCTTAGACCAAACTCCGGCCAGAACCGAAAACTCCTGGATGAAAAAAATTACTCTGATCCTTGAAAAGTTGACGGCAAGAAAAAACAGGGGCAAACGGCCTTTTGTTGCCAAAACGATCCTTCCGGCGCTAAACTGCTTGGTTCTCTTATTTCTAATTTATAAAATTGCTTGCTACTGGATTGCCGACTTCCACTTTGCCAAAGGCGAAAGTTTTGCCCAAGTGGGCTTTCTGGACTCCGCCTTGACCGAACTGAACCTGGCAATTAAATTTAACCCGTCAGAACCTGTTTTCTATTCGAAAAGATCCGTAGTTCTCTCTAAAATTGTTGCCGATCTGTCACGGTCCGAAGAAGATCCGGGGGCAAAACAATTTATTGATCAGGCGATTGAAGACTCGGCAAAATCTCTAAGCATTTCCCCATACCATATAAATTTCTATAAAGAGAGAGCAAAAATGTTGTATTACCTTGCTTTTTACGACCTGGATTACATCAACTTGGCAATCGAAACACTGACTGCCGCGGCGCAAATCGCCCCCACTGACGCCAAGATTACTTATAATATTGCCTCCGCCTGCCAAATTCTTGACGACGACCAGAAGGCAAAAAAATATTTTGAAAAGACTTTGGAGTTAAGGCCAAACTACCCTGAAGTAAAAGAGGCGCTCTCGCGGTTGGAAAAATGACGGTAAGATACCCCTTAAAACAAGTTTTATGAAACAAAATTTAAAAATCGGCTGGCGGCGTAAAATTTCAGCATTATTAGTTCTCTTCGGAACGATAGCAATAACTTTGCTATTGATTTTAACCCTTTGGAAATCCGTTATTAATGGAAACGGTCTCGCCGGAAGGTTCAATAGTCAAGACTCATCGACAAACCAAGAGCAAAACCTCTCACCACCACCCGGCTCCAAGCGCAAAGGGAATTCCCTGGTTGTCTATTTTCTACATCCTTCCGGTGAAACAGCCTTTCTTACCCTATACGGAACAATAATAGAATCACCCATCCCGCTTCACTGGTTAGATGGTTGGGCCCGTTTAGGCGATCACTATGGAGACGACTCTAAGGTAATTTCCACCATCTCATTCGAGAAAACCGAAGACACATACGTTGATACCTCTAATCTGTTGGTCTCTGTTGACCTAATCTGGACCAGTCATCAAGGTAAAGACGTTATCGTCGATATGATTGAAAACGTGCCACCCAAAACGCCTTTTATACATAAGCCCTCAAAAAAGGCGAATGGAGTTTTGGCCATCCCAGCCGGCTTTGTAAAAAAATGTGGAATCCGGGTGGGCGACTTTGTCAACTACAGTGGCTAAGACTGAAACTTCGAGGGCTTTTCGCGAAAACGGATTAGTAAAGAATAGATCGAGAAACTCAGAAAGAATGAAGATTATCTACCTAAGACTACCCCACACACAAAGAGGATCAGCTTAGTTCCTTTCCCTGATAGTCCTTATCATACTTCATATCCCTTTCGATCAGGTTCCGAAGATAAACCGCCCGGGGAATTCTTTTCTTTCTGGACAACCAGTCTAAATAAGCCAAAATTTTCGGGGTGACAAAAAAATTGAAACGAACGTCAAGTCTGTTAGCCGCTTTGCGAAGAACTAATTTTAATTTTTTTTCCAGCGTCTTTTCATTATAATCAACGAAAAGCAAATTGTCTGACTTCAGACTTTGCAAGACCGGCGGCCGAAGCTGCTCTCTAACTAAAACTATCACGGGCTTGCCCAAATCTAAAGACAAGTTCATTAAGTAACCTACTGAAAGACTGTGTAAAGAAGCTTCGAAAACACAAATATCCGCTTCTTTAATGTCCCGTAACGTTTTCCAGTGATGCTCCTGGTACTCTTTTTCCGAGCGGCTATAAAACTCATCCGGTTCCACTCCAATGACAAAATCACTAGTGTGTGTATGTCCGCTTTCTTCTATTAAACGGTAAATTTTACTAATCGTTTTCGGATAGCGCTTTTTGATTCTTGGACTGGTGCCAAAATAAACTTTCATTCTGAACTTATTTTACTCGATTACCAGGAAAATGTCTACTAAAAAAACCGCCGAGAAACAGAAAAGGGGGAGTTAATCAACTAGTTTTTTAATATAAGAAGAGATTGACAAGAACAGCCGCTTTCCGTCTCTGGCCTTAACCAAGTCCCAAACATCTAAGGAAAGATCATCTCGCAAAAGGCAGGGTGAAAGAACCATCTCGGAATTAAGTTCAATCCCGTAAGAAAAAAGTCCTTCCTGGCAATAAGAAGCCAAAGGGCATGTTTGACAAAATGAGGCGATCTTCGGGATCATCTTTTGATTAAAAATGTCGGTTTCGACCCGAACTCCCGACCGCAACTGCCAAAAGAGTCTTTCTCTTCCTGAAATTAAAAATCTCCTAACTTCTTTTAATCTGCCGTTTTTGCAAAAATATCCTAAAAGACTGCGCCAGGAAAGGTAGTTGCTAAAATAAGATTTCTGATCCAAGCAGCCGGAGAAGATCAACTCATAAAGCTTAATTGAAATTTTTTCCTTGGCCGCCCAGTCAATAAAAAAGAGAATATCCTGCCAAACGTGATCGAACCTCAGCATTACCCGGTTTATTTTAATGTTCCTGATTCCCGCCTTTTTTGCCCGAGCGATACCTCTCAACACTCGGTCCAGGGAATCGGATCCGGTAATTTTGCTATATATTTCAGGATTCATTGAATGGATACTAACCGTCAGGGTATCCAGACCGGACTCGGCTAATTCCTTGGCCTTCTTTTCCAAAAAATAGCCGTTTGTGGTTAGACTTACCTCTCGATACCCTGCCTGCTTAAATTCTTTAATCAAGTCTCCGATTCTATGATACAAAAGCGGTTCCATCCCGGCAATTTTTACTTTCTCCAGGTGAAAAGGCTGTTTCAATGCTCTGGCGGTAAAGACAAAATCGTCAAAAGAAGCCTCCTTATCGTCCGAGAAAAAATGCGCCCCGTCTTCATGGCACCATTTAATACCGGTATCCGGAAAGCTGCAGCGATAATTACATTTCTTATTGACCAATAGTCTGATTTCCTTTGGCCAATCAACTTCTTTAATAACCGTCCTATTTGTTTTTTGCACCCGGTTAGACATTTTCCTTGTTTAATTGGCTTATTAATCGGCAAAACCGCTCATCTTTTGAAAGATGCTCTATGCCAAAATCTTCAACCGACCAGGAAGCGACCCGGACGGCAGTCCCGAGAGCTCGCTCTGGTGAAAACCCCCGCACTTTTAAGGCTAAAAAAATACCAGCAAAAACCTCCCCTGCTCCAACGGTATCAACCACCTTTTTAATGGGAGGTGTCAGTGTATTATAGTACATCTTTTTCTCTTTACATAGATAGGCGGCGCCGTCTTTCCCTTTTTTTAAAACTACCGGGATTCTTTGGTCTATCCGACCATTAATCAAACCCCATTCCCTATTATTAACAAAAACCAAGCCGGAAAGGTTAAAGATCTTAATCACCTCTTCCGGAGACTGGAACGCAAAGAGCTCAAAGGTATCCGAAGAAAGCGACCAATTTTTTTTATCCGACAAAATCCCCGGCAGCTGATGATACCAATCTAATTGCTGACTTGGCGGTGAACTGGCAAAATGAACCCACCTCACCCTCCGGAAAAAAGATTCAGACAACGAGGAAAGAGAAACCGCAGAAAATAATTGCCCGTAAGAACGAAACGTTCTTTCTCCATCCCACTCTCGGATCACAAAAATATCCGAATTAATATTTTTTAAAACACTGACACGAGTAATATCAACGCCTGATTTTTCCAAATGACTTAAGTCAAAATCTTTTCCGCAAACACTAACTAAAGCAACTTCCCTTTTCGGCAACATCTGGGCCGCCGCCCAAGCAACATGATACCCCGCCCCCCCAAAATAGGTTGAAGTTCCAAACGGGGTGTGGGTCTTATTTATTGCCAAGTGGCCCACAATCAGCAGTTTTGCCATCAGCCTTGTTCCTTAGTTAGAAATACTAAAAAAGTTTCTCAAATCGCTTCCAACTGATTTCTTCAATTTCACCACTCTTGCCACGATAAAACAACTTACCTCCTTCTTCCTTCACCCGGTCGGGAAAGACAATTCCCTGCAAATGATCCAGTTCATGCTGAAAAACAATTGCCATTAAATCTTCCAAAACCTCTTCTTTGTCAATTAACCCGCCGTTTTTCCCAGGAATTTGGTAAGCAACTTTGATTTTCAACCACCGCTTAACCGTTCCATAAAGATTTGGGAAAGAAAGACAACCTTCATAAAAGTCTTCCCGGTTATCCTCGGCGTCTAATACCTGAGGATAGGTCTTTTCCACACCAAAACTGTCGACGCCCTTAGGGTTGATAAAAACTTTAAAATCGCAGTGATGGCCCTTTGAAGAGCAACGGGAGTGATCCTGGATGACAAAGACCGGAAGATTCTTGCCGATTTGGGGCGCTGACAAACCAATACCGATCTCGGAAGCTGACAAATCTTTTTCCAATTGCAAAATAGCCTTTTCCGTTTCCGGACTAAGCTTCGCTATTTTTCCTGCCTTTTTTCTTAAAGAAGTATTAGGATAAACTAAGATCATTGACCCTTTTTTGTTTTCTCCGGTGGTTCCTTTTTCCTCAAACTAACTATTTTGCCTTCTTTTCTGAATTTCTTAATACACTTTGTACAAAGGTTCCGGGTTGTTTTACTGCCAGCGCTGATAAAGCTGATTTTTTGAATGTTGGCGCGAAACTTCCTCCAGGTCCGGTTCTCCGCGTGGGAAACATTTCTGCCAACAACAGATTTTTTGCCGCAATTATCACAAACTGCCATGTTTATCCTTAAAAAGGCAACCAAAATTTATAATCAGCCGAAGCTGGTGTACTGAACTTGTTTCAAAACCTTATCTAAACGTCATTCCGGGCTCGACCCGGAATCTGCCCAGATCCTGAATCAAGTTCAGGATGACGACAACTATGTAGTTTTGAAGCTGGTATACTATACCAAAACAAATGTTTCCAGGCAAGAGCTTGGTTCTAATAAAATGCTAATTTCTATTATCGCCATTTTGGCCGCCATTTCAATCCATGAGTTTGCCCACGCCTGGACTGCCGATTATCTGGGAGACCCGACGCCAAAACTTGAGGGCAGATTGACTTTAAACCCATTGGCCCACTTAGATCCGATCGGAACGGTGGCTCTTTTCCTTCTCGGTTTCGGCTGGGGCAAACCGGTGCCGATTGATCCGTACAACTTGCGCCAGCCCAAAAGAGACCAGGGATTAATCGCCCTTTCCGGACCCTTAAGCAACATCATCTGCGCCGTTCTGGTCGGGATCCTTCTTAAAATAGTCCCCATCCAACTGCCAATTATCACCTTAGAATTAATCCACCGGTTTTTAATGATCAGTTTAGGATTGGCTTTTTTTAATCTTATTCCGATTAACCCTTTAGACGGGTCAAAGATTTTAGTCGGGCTATTGCCTTTTGAACAATCGGAAGCGGTAGAAGATTTTCTAAAAGCGAATAGTCTACTGATGTTGCTAAGCCTGCTTCTGCCAATCTTTAACGGCAACTCTTTAATCGGCCTAATCCTTTTCCCCTTGCTCAACTTTTTCCTTGGCCTTCTTAGCTGAGCCGATTTTTATCACTGAATTGATCTCCTTAACCAGCTCCTCAATTTTTTTCTGATCCATGCCGTGAGCCAAAGCCCCTTGTTCCAAAGTTTCGAATTGGGCCAGAACACAGCCTAAACAATGAAAGCCATGATCCATCAGCACTACGGTTGACTCCGGGTAGCGGGAAACCAGCTCCATTATCTTCACTTTTTTGGTGATTTCTTTTTTCTTCTTCATCCGATTCTATAATAACACACCTCCTCTTTTGGGCTCCACCCCCGGGGTGTAATAGGTACTCCACCCCGGGGGTGGAGTACCCGGGGGTGGAGTACCTGAAGTGTGATAATCGAAAGGGGTTCTTGCCGCGAGCTTCTTTGATCGTTTTTGACCACATTTGTCTGGCTTGACAATCCAAGCAGGAAACGAATACAACTAAATTGTCCCGTTAAGGATACTTGATCTGTCCTTGATGAGGTAAAACGATTCAAGGGCAGATAGGACAAGAGCTTTTCCTCCACAAGTACTCAATCGGGAGAGCAGAGTGTCTGTCTTAAAAACCAGACCAGCTCACCCACTTTTTCCCTTTGGGGAAAATCGTTGTCCACAAGCCCTTGGCGGGATCTTTGCGCTTCTCCTCTGTTTCTCCGAAAACATTTTGAAAAAGGTTTCCGTTAATCTTGTCTCGGCTCATTTAAAGCTTTTTAATTCTAAAACGGCCAAAGCAAAGATCCCCTTCCCCCTGGCTTACCGATCGGTCCTTTTTCCTGATATAATAAGTGCGCCATTGCCACCTTAGCTCAGCTGGCAGAGCAACTCTTTTGTAAAGAGTAGGTCCTCGGTTCAATCCCGAGAGGTGGCTCAACAGAAAGCTAATCGCCAAAAGCGAAAAACTAATAAGAAAAATTTATCCCGCTCTTATTTCAGAAAAGAATGACTTTAGAGGCAAGCCACCGCCCTCGAGCGGTCAAAGAAATTTCTCCAGCTGCGCTAAGAGAAAGTCTTAACCGTCTCGGAGTTACATCTCCGGTTTTTGACTTTGACGGAACCTTGATAGATTCTTCCTCTGTTTTTTTGGCCGGGATTAAAGAAGCCGTCCAACAACTTTGTCCGGACCCCGAGCGCGCCGCCGAGTTAAACCGGCAGTTTTTAGAGATGATCCCGAGGTTGCAGCCAGAGTTTTTTGTCAACCGAAGCATTTTGCTTTGGCCACTGCGCATAATCGGCCGGCAGTTAAGACTATCTCCAAATGACCCGGCCGTCAGCGCCGCGGAAGAAAGGCTCCACCGGATCTATGACCAAGATTCTTACTCCCTACTGCCCGGCGCAAAAGAAACAGTAACAAAATTCTTCGAAGCGGGTTTCGATCCAATCATGGTAACTCACGCCGGAGAAAGATACACCGAAAGAAAATTGCGACAAACCGGTTTGAGCGGAATGTTTGCTCGGGTTGTTTGTCTTTCCGTTGATCAGCCAAAAAGAAACCAGTGGCAAAACTGTTTCCAACAATTAGCAATCCTGCCAAAAAATGCTTTAGTGACCGGAGATAACTGGGAGGCAGACATCGAACCAACCGTTGTTCTTGGCAGTATAGGGGTTTATATCAGTTCTAAGTCCAGAGGGCATGAATTCGGAAGAGACGATAACTATCGCCTATCCAAAGCCCGAATCTTGACCGTCAACGGCATTGGCGCGGTTATTGATGCTCTTGTTGCCGCAGGAAAGAGCAGAGAATGATAAAATGGAGCCAAGCGCTCGTAGTTCAATGGATAGAACGTTGGATTGCGGATCCAAAAGTTGGGGGTTCAAGTCCCTCCGGGCGCACAAACAAAAACCTCTCTTTTTTAAGAGGGTTTTGTTTGTTTGTCTGGGAGAGCGAGAAGCCCCCACGATAAAGGTTTTAAAAATAAATAAGATTAATTAAAAAAATAAATTTGATAAAGAGGTTTTTTGTGCCCGGGATCAAGCGTCGGTGAGAATCCCTCCGGGCGCACCATCCTTTATTTTTTCATTTATCAACTAACATTGATCATTTTTTTGTATCAGAGAAAATAGCAGAGTGACGAGTAAAAATTAGTCTCTCGGAAGGTTAGAGACAAAATCCTAAACTTTTAGCTTTTAGTTTTAAGTTGTCTAAGGAGGAGTCGCATAGCGGTCAATTGTCCGCCCGAGGCGGATCAGCCTTGGGCTGACACACTTTTTGGTTATCTAATGTTTTACGTCTACATATTACAAAGCCTGAAATCTAAAAGATTGAACTTGTTTCAAAACCTTATCTAAATGTCATTCCGGGCTCGATCCGGAATCTGCCCAGATCCTGAATCAAGTTCAGGATGACGACAATAGGTAGTTTTGAAACTGGTTCATTATACAAAGGCAGTTGTAGTGATTTAAAAAAAAGAATAAGACAGCATAACCGAGGTTTAGTCAAATCAACTCAGTCTGGAAAACCATGGAACTTGGTTTATTACGAAGCCCTTGTTAGTAAAACCGATTGCTTAAGAGAAGAAAAGTTTTTAAAAACCGGAAAAGGTAGAGAAAGATTGAAACTTTTGCTGACAAATAGTTTAAAATAAAATCGCTTTTATATTTCTTAGCTCTTAGCCTTCAACCACTGGTTTTGAGCTATTTTAGGAGGAGTCGCATAGCGGTCAATTGCACACGCTTGGAGAGCGTGAGCTCGAAAGGGCTACGCGGGTTCGAATCCCGCCTCCTCCGCCATCGCCTCGCTGAAGTTTTAACGAACGTGAGATATTCGGCTCGGTTGCGGCGAAACGCGGTCCGCCGTCCTTCGCCAAAGTTGCGGAATGACTGCCGTTTTCACCTCGCTATAACTTCAACTTCAGCAAGACACGGTCCGTCAAGGAGTTTACTAAACTGGATTAAGCCGGAATTTTCGCCCTCTTAAATAATTTCAAGATAATAAAAATCCCCCATCAACAATCACTTGACTGCCGGTCATGTAGGAAGCCATCTCGGAAACTAAAAAGAGGGCCACTTTACCAATTTCGTCCGGCTCGCCCATGCGATGCATGGGAATACCGGCCAAAAAACTTTCAGAAACAGCGCCGCCCTGCAATTTTCTTACCCCGGGAGTATTGATGCCGCCCGGAGCAATGGCATTAACCCAAATCTTATAAGGCGCTAATTCAAGAGCAACGTTTTTAGTAAAGCCCCAAACACCGTGTTTGGAAGCATCATAAGAAGCTAAACCAACCATGGAAGGATGAATAGCATCAATGGAAGTAATGTTGAGGATACGACCACCTGCATTTCGAGCAATCATTTTCTCACTAACATATTTAGTACATAAAAAGACGCCGCGCAAGTTGGTGTTAATTACTTTTTCAAAATCTTCCAAAGTCGTTTCAGTTAAAGGAATTACCGGGTAAATACCAGCATTATTAACTAAAATATCAATTTGGCCAAAAGTAGAAACCGTTTCGTCAACTAAATGCTTAACCTCTTCTTCGACAGAAACATCGGCGCTAATGGCTTTAACGGTCCAGCCTTTAGCCAAGCATTCAGCGACTGTTCTATTAGCCGCTTCCTGAGTACGATCAGCAATGACAACTTTAGCGCCTGCCTCGGCCAATCGGCAAGCAATACCACGGCCAATACCGACAGCGCCGCCGGTAACAATAGCGACTTTGCCGGTTAAATCTAACAACTTACCAAGAGACTGATTTCCCACGTTTTCCATGTTCATTGTTTGTCTTAATAATTAATAATTAAATAATTCTGAGACATCTCTTTTAATAATTGGCGTTTCGACTAAGGATTTATTTTCAATCGACGTTTCGACTTGGTAAAAAATGCCTAAAGGAATTTGTTTTAAACCCCATTCTAAAGATTTATTAAAGGCGATTTGCTTATTGGTTTTATCATGGCTTTCATCAAGATAGTAAACATTCTCATGCAAATACTGAGAAGTATATTCTTTGTGAAAAGTAATGCAAGGCTGCAAAACATCAATAAAAGCCAGCCCTGTGTGTTTATTGGCTTTGATAATTAAATCGGTTAATTGACCAACATCAGAAGAAAAAGCGCGGGCCGCAAAAGTAGCCCCCGAAGCAATCGCTAAGGCCAAAGGATTAAAGGGCTCGTCTAAATTGCCTTGAGGGGTTGACTTAGATTTAAAATTTAGGGGAGAAAGAGGGGAAGTTTGACCGGCAGTAAGGCCATAGATAGCATTGTCGTGAAGAATGATCGTCAAATCATGATTCCTGCGGCAGGCGTGAATAAAATGATTGCCGCCTTCGCCAAAACAGCCGCCGTCGCCAATAAAGGTAAAAACATTAAGGCGGCTATTGGCTAATTTAATACCGGTAGCCATGGGCACGGCTCGACCATGAAGACCTTCAACAGAAGAAATATGAATGTAGTTGATAATGTGGCCATGACAGCCAATATCGGCAACCAGCGCCGTATTGTCATTATTCCAATTTTCCCGCACCGCCGCCTTTTTAAAAGCCGCCCAGGTGCCAAAATTGCCACAGCCCGGACACCAGGTAGGCTGGTTGGGAGTATTTAGGTCTTCCGGTTTCATCTATTTTTTCAAAAAAGAATTAATTTTTTGGATAACTTCTTCAACAAAAAAAGGCCTGCCGTCATATTTAAGCAGTTTATCGGTAATTTCCAAGCCTGTTCTTTGCCTGATCAATTGAGCCAGCTGGGCTGAATAATTACATTCAATATCCAACAAGTGAGAAGCATTATTTAAAATGTCTTTTACCTGCTCTGAAGGAAAAGGGTGGATCCAGTTAATTTGTAAAAAGTTAACCTTATCAAATTGTTTGATCACCTGCAAGATAACCCCTTTGTTGCTTCCCCAAGAAACAATAGTTAAATCGGCTTTTTTGGGTCCGCGCAAGACAGGGGCAATATCTTCGGTTTTAATAATTGTCTCCATTTTGGACATCCGCTTTTGCATTTGTTCTTGCCTATCTTTAACTTCGTCACTGGAATAACCAAGAGTATTATGCTCATCCGAATTAGCGATTAAAAAGTTGCCCAGACCGGGAAGAGTGCGGGGAGAAACCCCGTCGGCGGACAGAGCAAAACGTTCAAAATTTTCCTGCTTGGTTTTAACCAATTTGCCCTCTTCTATTTCTAAATTACCATCAAATGGCAAAAAACTTTGGTCGCTTTCACAGATATTTTTATCAATCAGAATAATCACGGGAAGCTGATATTTGGCGGCGAGATTAAAGGCCTTGGCGGTTAGATAAAAGGTTTCCTGAGCATCGCCTGGAGCTAAAATAATTTTAGGAAAGTCACTTTGGTGGGCGTTAAGAACAAAGAGCAAGTCACCCTGCTCGCTCCAAGTGGGCAAACCGGTAGCCGGGCCGCTGCGCATACCCTCAACAACGACCAGCGGAGTTTCGGTCATGGCGCTTAACCCCAGCCCTTCAGTCATTAAACAAAAGCCGCCGCCGGAAGTGGCGGTCAGCGAGCGAGCGCCGGCGAAAGAAGCGCCGATGGCCATATTGATGGCGGCGATTTCGTCTTCCGGCTGTCTATAAATATAACCAAATTTTTCCTGATGAGAAGCCAAAACTTGAATTACACTGGAGATAGGAGACATTGGATAAATGGAACTAAACTGCATGTTAGAAGCAATGGCGCCAAAAGCAACCGCCTCATTGCCGTTAATAATAATTTTTTTAGCTAAACCCTCTTTGGGAGTTAATACTCGGCTTAAATTATTTTTGTATTTTTCTAAAGCGTAATCATAACCGGCTTGGGCCGCTTGCTGGTTAACACCGATCAACTGAGATTTACCGCTAAATTCTTCTTCAATTAAGGTTTTTAAAATCTCCAAATTACCCCCCGCAAGAGCCAAAGTGGCGCCAATGGCGACGGTATTTTTCAAAATTTCCTGGCCGTTTAGATCGGCAGCCAATTTAGATAAGGGAATAGGAAAAAGTTTTAAACCGGAATTACTAATACTATCTTTGTCATCATATAAAATACCGGCCCCGGCTTCTAATTGATTAAGATATTTGTCAACCGTTTCCCGATTCAAAGCGATTAAAAAATCGGTTTTTTTGAAAGGGGCGGTAACTTCTTCATCGGAAACACTAATTTGCATCATGTTGTGGCCGCCGCGAATCAGCGAGGGATATTCGGTGTGATCAAAGGTAAAATAGCCGGAGCGAGTGGCGACTTTAGACAGCACTAACCCGGCCAGCTTGATCCCCTGGCCGGCCTGACCGCCAATTTTAAAAGTAAAAATATTTTGAGCAGACATTTCAGGAATTAATAATTACTTTTACATCAACTGCCCATAGATTATCAAGGGCAATAATTAGAGGGTTAATCTCGATTTCTTTAATTTGGTTTGATTCTACGGCGAATTTAGCAATATTAACAATAATTTTGGCTAATTCATCTAAATGAGGACTGTCCTGTAAAAGTGAATAAATTTTGGACTTTTCAATTAATTGCTTGGCTTGCCCGAAGTTTAACGGCAGTAAACTCAAATTTTTATCAGCGGCTATTTCAGCCAAACCACCCCCGGCGCCAAAAAGCAAAACTTTACCAAAAGCCGGGTCGGTCTTAACGCCAATAATAACTTCGATACCGGAGTTAACTTGTTTTTGAATTTGGATTTGGCTGGTTTTGTCTTTGTCTGTTAAATTTTGCCAGGCCGTTTCGAGCTCTTTTTCGTTATCAATGTTAATAATTACACCGCCGGCGGCTTTTTTATGAAGTAAACCAGGTTGGGAGAGCTTTAAAACCACAGGGTATTGATTTTGGGAAGAAAAGGATTTGGCCTCTTCTATGTTAGCAATAAATTTGGTGGCAGGAGTGTTAATGCCAAGGCCGGAAACTAAATTATTGGCGGCCAAATTATCAAGAGCGTTCAAATTAAGAGAAGACTTTTTAAAATTTTTTGGAGGGGGCTGATAATTTAGTTGCGAAGCCCTAAACTGCCACATTTTCCCCAGCGCGTAAATGGCGCGTTCGGGAAAGCGGAAAATAGGAGTCTGGTATTGGTTTAAAATTTTTTCGCCTTCAGAAACAAGCAAACCACCGATTAAACTGCAAAGAATCGGTTTAGAATATTTTTGGGATAAAGCGCCAACCATTTGGGCCGTTAATTCAATTTGGGTCATAAGTTGCGGGGTAAGGAGAATAATTAGGGCGTCAACTTCGTTATTTTCAAGGACGACATTGGCAGCCGTCTGAAAACGATCAGCCAAGGCATCACCTATGACATCAACAGGGTTAATAATACTGGCGCTGCGGGGCAAAACTTCACTTAATTTTTGCTTAGTAGCTTCATCGAATTGAGCCAACTGCAAACCTTCTTTGATAATCGCGTCAGCACTAATCGCGGCCGGACCACCGGCATTAGAGACAACCGCCACCCGAGGGCCAGCAGGCAATTTGTTTTGGGCAAAGACCTGAGCCAGGTCAAAAAAATCTTCCAGAGTGGCACAGCGCAGGACATTGGCCTGCTGTAAGACCAGATCAAAAACAGTGTCTTCACCGGCAATAGAACCGGTGTGAGACTGCATCGCTTTAGCGGCGGCAGGAGTTTTACCGGGTTTAAGAACAAAAACAGGCTGTGATTTAGAAATTTTCTTGGCAACTTCTAAAAACGCGGCGCCGTCGGAAAGGGATTCCAAATAAAGACCGGTGGGGGCGGCGGAAAAATTTTCTAAGATATCGTTTTCATTAATAATAGCTTTATTGCCCAAAGTAATAAATTCACTAAAACCCAAATTAATCGAATCGCACCAGTCAAAAATACCGGAAGCCAGAGCGCCGGACTGGCTAACAAAACGAAGCAAACCTTTTTTGCCGACAGCCTGAGAAAAAGTGGTGTTAAGAGGCAAATTATTATTAACAAAACCCAAACAATTAGGACCTAAAATATTAAGCGAATATTTATCGGCGATTTCGATTAGCTGGTGTTCTAATCTTTCCCCGTCTTTCCCTATTTCCTTAAAGCCAGCCGAATAAATAACCACATTTTTCACACCCTTCTCCCCTATTTGGCTTAAAACCTCATTAACTGAAGCCGCCGGAATAGCGATCAGGGCCAAATCAACAACTTCGGGCAAATCTAAAACAGTTTTAAAACATTTTAAATCATTAATATTTTCCCGATTGGGGTTAACCGGATAAACTTTGCCAAGGAATCCGGAGTTAATAATATTCCTTAAAACAATGGCGCCGACTTTTCCGGGCGTGGCCGAGGCGCCAATGACGGCAATTGAGCGGGGGAAAAAAAGGTAGAATAAATCTTTGGCCTTGGACACGCTTTAAGTATAAAGAGAAAGACGGCGGGGAGCAAGTGCCTCAGAGGCTAACTTTGAATGCCGATTTTAAAGTTCCGAAGGATATCCCGCCGCCGCGGAACTTGCTGTTTCCTGCTGAATGAAACAGAAAGATAAGGAAGGCTGTTTTTGAAAACGATAGCCTGCTGAAGTAAAATAGAGACAGCCTCCATAGCTCAACGGATAGAGCACTGGTCTTCGGAACCAGGGATGAAGGTTCAATTCCTCCTGGAGGCACCCTCAATTATTTTTTCGTTTAATCATTTAAAATTTAAAAACTTACTCTTCGGGCGGAGCCAACTCTCTTTTTACTCTTCGAGCGAGTCTGTGAGTCGAGAAGTGTGTTTAACAATTTAATCATTTTCTCATTTGACATTGGGCATTTATCATTTTGAGAATTCGAATTTTGGGCTCCAAACTTTCTTAGTTCATGTATAATAAAGGTTGATTTCTGCCTGGGTAGCTCAGTTGGTAGAGCACACCCTTGGTAAGGGTGAGGTCATGGGTTCAAGCCCCATTCCAGGCTCAGGAACCGGAACTGCTCCGACTCAACGTCGGAGATGGGTTTCCCGACACAAGGTCGGGACAGGCAAGCCCCATTCCAGGACCCTCTCGATATTTTTTCATTTTTTCATTGTTCATTTAACATTTAATAAGAGAGGGTGATTCGGGACCGGAAAAATTTTGACTTTTGAGCCTTGAGTTTTGACTTTTTAAAGGTATAATCAACCACTATGGCAAAGAAAAAGGGTCCAAGAATGATCGTCGGTTTAGTCTGCGCTGTTTGTAATAACTTCAACTACATTACCGAGAGAAATAAAAACAACACTCCGGAAAAGCTAAAGTTCAAGAAGTACTGCAAAAAGTGCAAAAAGCGCACTGACCACAAGGAAAC
>CAZWLF010000003.1:0-23031 GCA_964634805.1 uncultured Gammaproteobacteria bacterium | reverse complement strand
AACTTAAGACTACTCAAGAATTGTCAATGTCGCATATGTATCTTAACTTATTCACGGTTCAAGTATATGGCCAGCGATTCTTAAAAAGGGGTATGGCGGGAAGAGTGTATCAACTCGCAAGAAATAGCCCCTTAAACGACGTTTACTTTAATTGTTTGCCACGTTCATGGAGGCTAAGAATAAGAGATCGACTTTCCGCCAACCAGCAGGCTGACGTTATAAGACCATTCGGAGACAGAGACGTTCCCAGAAGCTTTGTTGCCGTCTGTCACCAGCCTAAAAAATAAACTTCTGATCTTCTATTACACCGGGCATGAAACAATTTCAGCACTAAATCTCGGAAGCTTCAATATTTTTTTCGTAAGGATGCGAGGAGTCCGATCCTGGCCCCGGTTAAGAAATCAGCGCCGGTTAGGCTTAAATAGTCCAATTGACCGTCTTCTTTTAAACTCGGTGTTATCAGGAGAAAAAGCGCTTATCCGGCAGTCAGTGTGCAAAAGCAAATTCACCAATGTGATAGTTCTTATCCCAACTCGCGAATTTGGTATTGCCATACCTCTTAAAGATTTATCAACAAGACAATCTTCATTAGAACAAGGGTGACCTCCTTTTACCAAGAAACATGGAGTTTTCGTTACTCTCAGCTCCATCTGCCAACATTTCTTAGCCATAGTTATATAATAAATGATAGGCCTGAAAAGTGCTAAATAATGGTCCGTAATCCTAGTTTTGCTCGGACTGATGCTTTTTCCAGTATTATCAAGGCTTTTCAAAACCCGGTCTGGGCAGAAATGGCACGCAAGAGACCGAATCAAATCAAGATGTTAACCAAAGTTGCTACTATTTAATTCCAATCACCTGAAGCCGTACTTTTCAATTTCGTCTTGCGACCAAAATTTACAATCTTTTGTCTTAACCACAAAAGTAACTTCTTTTTCAACCATTCGGCCGGTATATTCTTTAGTATTCGGACCCCACTCTTTTAAAACAAGAGTATCGCCAGGCCTACACTCAAAATCGGCCAATCTTAATTCGTAATTTTTTCTTCCGTCTAGTATTGCCTGAAAATATTCCGGCCAAACTTTCTTTTCGATTTTCATTTTTCGTCCTTCTTTCTTCTCTCATGCATTTTCAAATAAGACTCTCCATAAGGGAAATGCCACTCACGGTATTTGTCGCAAGGAAATTTATCACAATCTTTCGGACAATAAGCTACTCCTTTTTCTACCGCACACTTACACACCAAGCACAAAACGCCTCTTCCGTCCCAATTTGTTCTAACCTTTCGCCTGGCCGCTTCTTCTGTACCAGCACTACATTTACATCCTAAAGTATAAAAGAAACGACAGGCACTACAACACACACCACAGGTTCCAATAACAACCTTTTTATCCTTAATGTTTTTATTACTTTTTAAATTCATATTTTATAGTTTGGTATGTTCTGAAAGTTTAACCCTCACGGCTGTTGACATTTTTTCCGTGCTTACATAACCAAGGGCATCAACGTCTGGGTCATAAAGCTCAAGTTCGAAGTTCTGAACGATTAATTGTCTATTCAAAGCCCCGCAGACAAATTCATAGCCAAAGACTTCATCAAGATTTTCTTCGGTTAGCTTTTGCAAATCCCTTTCTAAACTAAAAGATTTTTCTTCTATTTCCGCTAATTTGTTGTTGGCAATCTTGAATATTGGCATATTTATAAACTCACCGGGTTGTACGGCTTGCCTTTGGCAATCCCAACAATATTGTTAACCCAGATTTCTTTGTTTCTCTCCAGGGCTTCCTTAGTAAACCAGCCAAAGCCTTTAAACATAATGGCTGTTTCGATGCCTTCTATCGGGGATTTCCTTAGGCTTTCACCTTCAAAGCAGTACTGATCAACCTTGCCTGATTTAAGGGCTTCTGCCATGGCTTTCTCGTCCACCAGCGACCTGTCAGCGGTATTGACTACAATGGCTCCCTCTCGCAGCATTCTGATCCTGTCTTTGGAAAGGAAATGCTTTGTTTCCTCATTTTCCGCCAGATGAAGAACAACAACATTTGCTTTAGCCAGAAGGTCCTCAACTGTAGCCTGCCTAGCGAGATGCTCCATTCGCTTAATGGTTCTGTTCCAGGTAATAACAACGGCTCCAGCCGCCTGACAAAGTTCAGCCGTTCTTGTACCAATGTGGCCTAAGCCGATAACTCCAACTCTCATGCCTTTCAACTCTCTCCCCATTTCCAAGCGATATTTTCTTTTTTGAGTTCTGCGGTCAGCAAGGAAAATTCTTTTAACACAACCTAATATCAACGCTAAAGTGTGTTCGGCTACTGATTCGGTGGAATAGTAAGGAACATTGGTAACAACAATATTTCTTTTCTTGCAGTATTCCTTATCAATGTAACCAAAGGCGGTGGTGCTTAATGCCAATCCCTTAATGTTCGGCATAGCGTCCAACAGCTTTTTTAATCTTTCCGGAGTTTTTTCAAAACCGCCGATATTGTCCGGGTCAAAAGCCAAGATATCTGATTTCTTGCAAAGCTTGATCAGCTTCTCCAATGGGTATTCATCCCTGCTTTCTGTAAAAACAACTTCACCTACACCTGTCAGCTTATACTGCCACTCTTGCTTAAACTCTTCTTTGGGGCAAAAAATTGTAGCTTTCATATTGTTCTCCTTTTCTGTCTTCTATTTTACTAAATTTGCCTTGATTACTAAAGGGTATCTGTTGAAATTGCCCCGGTTAGGGTCGGGTTAATACCGGATATATCCCGGTGCCTTATGCTTTCAGGCCGCTGATAATAAAATCATTAATTTATAAGTCGAATTAGAAAGGGGGTGAAATATAAATATGAGCTGGTCAGCTGCACAAATAAGATACTCAAAGAGTGAAAAAGGCCGAGCCGCAAGGCGTAAATACTAAATGTCAGAAAAAGGCAGAAATGCTAGGAAAGCCTACCTTGAAAGACGCAAAGTAAAACTGTCAGAAGCAAAGCAGACAGAAGAAATGAAACCCGTGGAAAAGAAGGAAAAAGAAGCTAAAATTAAAATTATTCCAACGGGTAAAAGCTCATAGGAAGGCTCGTTATTAAAGAAGGCCGGGATTTGTCCCCCGGCTTTCTTTTTGCCAAGTTAATTTTCTCTTAATTTGATTTCAAAACCACAGGCACTACACTTTGTAATATTGTCTGGCGTTCCCCACTCCGGTTCTCCACCCCGGGGGTGTAGTAGGTACTCCACTCCCGGGGTGGAGTACCTGTGATTCGCTTCGCTGAGCGGTTGAAGCAGTCCGGTTTCCGCCGACAGCAGATGAGTCTCTTCGTAGCGCTCCATAAACCTGATTATTGTTCTGAGTTTGCCGGTATGCTATCATAGCTGAATCCCTCGCAAGGGGGATTAATTTTTGACCAATTTTAAGCTTAAATAAGTTTTGCTAAAATTAATTTTGTATGGCAGAAGCAATCGAGGTAACCAGGGACAGAGACGTGCCGATGGAGAAAATTAGAAACATCGGTATTATTGCCCATATTGACGCCGGAAAAACGACTACCACGGAAAGAGTCCTTTTCTATACCGGAAGAACCTATAAAATGGGTAATATCGATGACGGCACTACTGTTACCGACTGGATGGACCAGGAAAGGGAACGAGGAATCACCATTATGTCAGCGGCGGTGACTGCTTTCTGGAAGGACTTCAGGATTAATATTATCGATACTCCCGGGCATGTGGATTTTACCGCTGAAGTAGAACGGTCGCTTCGGGTCTTAGACGGAGCGATTATGGTTTTTGACGCTGAAGAGGGGGTTCAGGCTCAGTCGGAGACAGTTTGGCACCAAGCCGACAAATACCGAGTTCCGCGGCTTGTTTTTATCAATAAAATGGATAAGTTGGGTGCTAATTTTGAAAACACCGTGGCAATGATTAGGGACAGGCTTACCGCTAAACCAGTGGTTATCGCTTACCCGGTCGGCCAAGAAGATCAGTTTAAGGGAGTATTTCTTCTTTTGGAGCGAAAAATGTTGATTTGGGATAAAGACCCGATGGGAACTGAATATTCAACCCTGGAAATTCCGGAACAATATCATGAAAAAGTCGAACAGCTTAGGGATAAACTGGTAGAAGATATCTGTGGAGAAGATGAGAAGTTAATGGAAAAGTTCTTAAACGACCAAGAGATTAATCTGGGCGAGTTGAAAACAGCCTTGAGAAGGGCGGTAATAAACAACCGTTTGGTTCCGATCTATTGCGGCTCTTCTTTAAGAAATAAGGGCGTTCAGCCGGTTTTAGACGGAGTGGCTGATTATTTACCCTCGCCCTTAGATATTCCGCCGGCAAAAGGAATTCATCCCCAGACCGAAGCGGAAGAATCAAGGGCGGCTGACAAGAAAGCGCCATTTTCGGCGCTTTTGTTTAAGGTTCAGACTGACCCCCATGTGGGGAAACTGTCTTATTTAAGAATTTATTCGGGAACCTTAAAAAGCGCTTCGGCTGTTTACAATACCACTAAAGACGAAACCGAAAGAATAGGCAGATTGTTGTTGATGCATGCTAACAAGAGGGAGGGAATTGAAGAAGCTTTTGCCGGCGAAATCGTTGCCGCTATTGGCTTAAAACAATCTACTACCGGCGATACTCTCTGCGACCAAGAAAAGCCGGTTCTTTTCGAGTCGATAAACTTTCCTGACCCGGTAATTTCTTTAGCCATTGAACCGCAGACGAAAGCGGATCAGGAGAAATTAAGTGTTGCTTTAGCTAAATTAGGCGAGGAAGACCCGACTTTTAAGACTAAAGTTGATCAGGAGACAGGCCAGACAATTATTTCCGGAATGGGAGAACTTCATTTGGAGATACTAGTAGACCGGATGAGAAGAGAATTTGGCTTGAATGTCAATGTTGGCAAACCTCAGATTGCTTATCGGGAAACGATTACCCAGGTTCAAACAGCCGAGGGAAAGTATATTCGCCAGACTGGCGGCCGCGGTCAGTATGGGCACTGCTGGCTTCGAGTTGAGCCTTTAGACCGCGGCAGTGGTTTTGAATTTGTTTCTGAAATAAGAGGAGCGGCAATACCTGGCAATTTTATTCCTTCGATCGAAAAAGGAGTCAAAGAAGCGGTTGAAAAGGGTGTTATCTCCGGTTACCCGGTGGTTGATATCAAAGTGGCTGTTTATGACGGCAGTTATCACGAGGTTGACTCTTCCGACCTGGCTTTTAAAATTGCCGGCTCGATTGCTTTTCAAGAAGCGGCCAAACGAGCTTCTCCGGTGGTTTTAGAGCCGATCATGAAACTGGAGGTTTCCGCTCCGGAGGACTTTTTAGGTCAAGTGATTGGAGACCTTTCCGCCAGACGGGCTCAGATTCTGGGCACTGAAAACAGGGGAAAAATGAAAGTGATCAGGGCAACCATCCCGCTTGAGGCGGCCAGAGGTTATGCCACGATAATCAGAAGCCTGACCCAAGGGAGAGGTTCCTTTTACATGGAACCTTCCCACTATCAGGAAGTCCCCAAAAATATTCAAGAGGATATTGTTGCAAAGAAGCTATCCTGATGGTAGAATTTATATCTGGTAACTTAATCAGTTAAAATATTATTTTCCAACGACCAAAGGAGGTATCAGATGGCAGACAGTGCAAAGTTTACTCGGGATAAACCCCACGTTAATATTGGTACCATCGGTCACATAGACCATGGTAAAACCACTCTTACCGCGGCGATTTTAAAAGTTTTGGAGGAGCAGGGTAGAGCTAAATCAAAATCTTATGAGGAAATTGCCAAAGGCGGGGTGGTTAGGGATCAGAGTAAGATTTTGACTGTTTCCGTTGCTCACGTTGAATACGAGACCGAAAATAGGCATTATGCTCACATAGATTGCCCTGGACACGCAGACTATATTAAGAACATGATTACCGGCGCCGCCCAGATGGACGGAGCGATTTTGGTTGTTTCCGCGCCCGATGGGCCAATGCCCCAAACCAGGGAGCACGTTCTTCTGGCCGGTCAAGTAAACGTTCCGTCGATTGTTGTTTTTCTAAACAAGGTCGATTTAGTGGACGATCCTGAGTTTTTGGATTTAGTGGAAATGGAGATTAGAGAGTTGCTTAAAAAGTATAATTTTGATGGGGACAAAACTCCGATTGTTCGCGGTTCGGCCTTAAAAGTAATGGAGGGGGACGAGGCGGCTAAAAAGTCAATCCTTGAACTAATGAAAGCGGTTGACGAGTTTATTCCTACTCCCCAAAGAGACTTGGATAAGCCTTTTATGATGCCAGTTGAGGATATTTTCTCAATCAAAGGCCGAGGTACGGTAGCTACGGGCAGGATTGAGCGCGGAAAAGTAAAGATTAACGACGAGATTGAAATAGTTGGCTTGGGGGATACCAGAAAAACAGTGGTTACTGGAGTAGAGATGTTTCACAAGAGCTTGGATGAAGGCCAGGCGGGAGATAACGCCGGGGTTCTTTTAAGAGGGATCGAGAAAGATCAGATCGAAAGAGGGGTGGTTTTGGCAAAGCCAGGATCGATTACTCCCCACACTGATTTTAAAGCAGAGATTTATGTTTTGAAAAAGGAAGAGGGTGGCCGCCATACCCCGTTCTTTACCGGTTACCGGCCGCAGATTTATATTAGAACTACAGATGTTACCGGAGAAATATCCCTTCCCGAGGGTGTGGAAATGGTTATGCCCGGAGACAGCGCTAATGTTAAGGTTTCTTTGATCAAGGCAGTGGCTTTGGAGCAGGGTTCCACTTTCGCTATCAGAGAAGGCGGCAAAACGGTTGGCGCGGGTGTGGTTACTGAGGTAGAAAAGTAAGTTTGATCCGGAAAAGTAGTCTTTACCGGCAGCGGACAGTTTATTTTTTTTAAAATTTGGTTTAAGATGCCTAGAGGCGGAAGGATTAGGGTACGTTTAAAATCCTGGGATCATCGTGTAATCGACGAAGCGGCGGCTAAAATTGTCGAGGCGGCAATAACTACCGGGGCTTTAGTGATTGGACCGGTGCCGTTGCCAACAGACAGAAAGCTTTTTGTTGTTGGTATCAGCCCTCATGTTGATAAAGACGCGCGCGAGCACTTTGAGGTTCTTACCTATAAAAGGTTAATTGATATTGAAAATGCCAGTGTCAAAACGATGGATAGCCTGCAACATTTAGAGTTGCCCGCCGGAGTGGAGATAACAATTAGGATGTAGCTTTGAGAGGCAAAGGTGAAAACAAAACAACCTTTTTGGATTTTGTCAATGTTTCTGTTTTGAGCTTGTTTTCCCGATAGAAAGAATCTCTTTAGAGACAAGCCCGAAACTTTTCTTATAGGGCCTCAGAGGGCCCTTTTTTTGTTGACGAAAATTTAAATTAAAAAATTTTTCTTAAAATGCTTAATGGCTTTTTGCTCAAAAAATTAAACATGGTTCAACAATTTAGCCCAGGGGGAAAATTGTTGGCGGCTACTTTGTGCCAAGCCAAACCTTGCTTTGTTGTCGGAATTAAGTCTAAAGACAAAGATGGATATTCTGCTTTTCAGCTTGGTTCCGGTTCAAAGAAAAACGCGGTTAAAGCTCTGGCGGGTCAGATGAAGAAAGCGGGCTTGAAATTTAAACCGGAAATTATCCGTGAGGTTAAGCTGGAAGATGAAAAAGGTCTGCCGAAACTTGGCGACCAGGTTTTGGTAGGTCAGGTTTTAAAAGCAGGTGATTTACTCGACGTTGTCGGGGTTACCAAAGGGAGAGGTTTTAGCGGAGTAATAAAGCGTTGGGGTTTTCATAGCCAGCCGGCTAGCCGGGGCCAAAAGAACCATGAAAGATCCCCGGGTGCGATTGGCGCCCAAACTCCGGGAAAGGTAGTTAAGGGAAAGAAAATGCCTGGCCATTACGGAGTTGACCGGAAAACAATCAAGAATTTAGAGGTATTGTCTGTTGACGCCGCCGGAGAGCGGGTTTTAATTAAAGGTGCCCTTCCGGGTTATCGCGGATCATGGCTGACAGCCTTACTAACCGGCAAAGCTAAGAGTTTTGTTCCTTTAGCCAAACAAGGGGAGAAAGATGAAGAAAACTAAAAAGTCGACTAAATTACCGGTTTTAAATCTTTCCGGAAGGGATGAGGGAGAGATAGTCTTGCCCGGGGGTATCTTTGCCGCCAAGGTTAACCTTCCTTTGATGGCTCAGGCAGTGAGGGTTTTTCTCTCCAATCAGAGGAAGGCCTTTGCCAAAACTAAAACTCGGGGCGAAGTCAGGGGTTCAGGAAAAAAAATCTGGCGTCAAAAGGGAACCGGCAGGGCTCGTCACAAAGACCGCTACGCCCCAATTTTTGTTGGCGGCGGTGTTACCCATGGACCTAAGGGGGACAGGAATTATAAGAAAAAATTTTCTTTAAAAATGAAAAGGGCCTCTCTTAAGAGTGCCTTGACAGTTAAATTTGAGGATAAGAGTATTTTGGTAATCAAAGGCTTTGACAAATTTGGTTTTAAAACCAAACCGATTTTAAATGCTTTAACAGATCGAGCGGGTTTGACTGAGGACCGAAAATTTCTTTTAGTCCTCTCAAACTTAAAAGGGAAAGTTAAAAAAGCGCTTAGAAACGTTCCTTTTGTTACCGTTTCTTCCGCCGCCGGGTTGAACACTTATTTGGTTTTGAACCATGACCGGCTGATTTTAACACCGAGATCGGTTAAGGATTTATCAAAAAGGATGGGGGAAAATGAATAATCATTTTTTAATTTTGAAACCGGTAGTAACCGAAAAAAGCTTGTCTCTTCAAGAGGCGGGCGATTTTTCTTTTTGGGTTGATACTAAGGCGACTAAGAGCCAGATTGCTAAAGCAGTTGAGCAGCTGTTTAAGGTTAAACCGGTGTCAGTCAGGGTCATCTTGGTTAAAGGTAAATCAAAAACGGTAAGACGTCAAAATAGAAAAATTATCACCGGATTAAGAAAAAAGGCGATTGTCAAACTTCCCGAGGGAAGCAAAATTTCTCTATTAAGCGGAGGAAAGAATAAATGACACGTAGACTAACCAAAAAATTAGTAGTAATCAAAAAAAAGAGAAGCGGTCGGGACAATCAGGGCCGGGTCAGCGTCCGTCACCAGGGTGGGCAACATAAAAGGTATATCCGTTTGCTTGATTGGAAGAGGAGCAGAAAGGATATTGTCGGAAAAGTGGCGGCAATAGAGTACGATCCCAACAGAAACGCTGATGTTGCCCTTATTTTTTACCCTGATGGGGATAAGAGATACATAATTGCCCCTGAAGGTTTAAAGGTGGGCGGCAAGGTTGTTGCCAGCGAAAGAGCGCCGGTCAAGCTTGGCAATTGTTTGATTTTGAAAAACATTCCGGTTGGGGTGGCAATTCACAATCTGGAAATTATTCCCGGCAAAGGCGCTCAAGTAGCGCGCGGCGCCGGAAATAGCGCCTTGATCCAGAGTAAAGAAGAAAAAAGGGTTAAGGTTTCACTACCTTCCGGGGAAACAAAATGGTTCCCCTCTCTTTGTTGGGCTACTATCGGCCAGGTGGGCAATGTTAACTATTCGTATAAGAAGTTTAAAAAAGCCGGGGACAAAAGAAGGCGGGGAATCAGGCCGACTGTCCGCGGAGTGGCCCAGGATCCAAGATCTCATCCGCACGGCGGAGGCGAGGGCAGATCCCCGATAGGGATGAAATCGCCGAAAACTCCTTGGGGGAAAAAGACCTTGGGCAAGAGAACTAGGAAGAAGAAGAAATATTCCGACCGGTTAATTATAAAAAAGAGGAAATAATCGGATAATTTTAGTATAATAAGCAGTCTTTTTAAGTTATTCATAATTGAAAAATGTCAAGAAGTTCTAAAAAAGGACCGTACATAGATTCCAAATTACAAAAAAAAGTTACTGCTCAACAAAAGAGCGGCGACAAAAAGGTAATTAAAACTTGGGCCAGGAGTTCCCAGATTCCTCCTGAGTTTGTTGGCGTTACTTTTGAGATTCATAATGGTCATAAATTTATTAAGGTTTTTATAACCGAGGAGATGGTTGGTCATCGTTTAGGGGAGTTTGCTTTGAGCAGGACTTTCAGAGGCCATGGCCGGGTAGTTAAGAGGATAATTGAAAAAACCTAATTTTTTCTTTTAAGTTTTTTAATCGAAATGGCAAGAGCAATAAAGAGAGACACCAAACAAGAGTTATCCAAAGAGGCCGTTTTGGAGGTTAAGGCAGAAGTTAAATATCTTCCGGTCTCGGAAAGAAAGTTGAGGCTGGTAGTCGCTGCCGTAAAAGGACTTTCTCCGCAAGAAGCATTGGTTAAATTGCGGTTTCTTAATAAAAAGGGGTCAGCAATCTTGGCAAAGACGATCAAGTCGGCGATTGCCAATGCTGAACAAAAATTTAACTCAGACAAAGAAGACTTGGTTTTTAAAAGCATTCTAGTTAATCAAGGCCCGGTTTTAAAAAGAAGGGATGTTTATCACGGATCCCGTTTTAACGGCGGTCTGATCAGGAAACCGAGAAGCCATTTGCTGGTGGAGTTAATTAGTAAAAAAACACAGGTTTAATGGGAAGAAAAGCTAATCCTATCGGTTTTAGGCTGGCGCTTAAAAACAGCCCTTTTGGTTGGAAATCTCAGTGGTTTGCCAAAAAAAGCGACTATAAGAAGTTTATTATGGAAGACTGGAAGATTAGGAATTTTTTGGAAAAGAGACTCTCCATGGCAGGCTTGGTCAGCGTTCGGGTAGAGAGACTTAATAATCGAACTAAGCTGATTATTCAGGTTAGTCGCCCCGGGATTGTAATTGGCCGAGGCGGCAGGGGCCTGGAGGATCTTAAGGGAGAGTTGCTCAAGATAATGAATATCTCCGATTCGGATAATAATTTAGAAATAGAAGTTGAGGAAGTGAAAAATTCGGAGCTTTCAGCCAAACTAGTGGCGGAAAGAATTGCTGTCCAAATAGAGAGAAGAATGCCTTACCGTCGGGTGATTAGTCGAACAATTGAATCAGTGATCAACGCTGGGGCTTTGGGAATTAAGGTGATCCTTTCGGGCAGGATCGCTGGAGTTGAAGTTAGCCGGGTGGAGAAATTCTCCCAAGGGAAAGTTCCATTAAGCTCGATTAGAGCCAACATTGATTATTCGGAAAGACCGGCCTTAACCAAGTCGGGCTATGTCGGAGTTAAAGTTTATATCAACAGGGGAGAAAGCGAGTAATGCTCCAGCCGAGGAAGACGAAACATAAAAATAGATTTAGGGGTAGAATGAAGGGAATCAGCGTTTCCGGCTCCAGGGTTTGTTTTGGAGATTTTGGTTTAAAGAGCTTGACTAGGGGTATTGTTAGCGCTAATCAGCTCGAGGCCGCCCGAAAAATGATTAGTAACCAGACCAAGAGGAAGGCTAAGCTTTGGGTTAGAGTTTTTCCCGATAAGCCGATTACCAAAAAAGCGCCTGGTGCGCCTATGGGTGGAGGCAAGGGTGATATTGATCATTGGGGTGTGGTGGTTAAACCGGGAAGAATTATTTTTGAAATTGGCGGCGTTGCTTTTGATGTTGCCGAGAAGGCTTTGATTCAAGCGGGGCATAAATTACCGGTCAGGACGAAACTGGTTAAAAGGGAGGGAGAATGAAAAAGAGTTTAAAAATAGAGCTGAGGACCAAGACGGTTGAAGAGCTAAAAATAGAGCTGGCTAAAAGGGAATCTCTCTTAACCGAACTTAATTTCAAGTTAGCTCAGGGTCAGCTCAAGGATGTGAAATTGCCCGGTAAAACCAGGAACGAGGTCGCTGTTTTAAAAACTATAATTGCGGAGAAGATAAGGACTGGTGTTTCTAAAAAAGGAACAAAATTAGTTAAAGGGAATGAAGGGAAAGTTAAAAGTTAGTTTAGGGAAAATAAATCATGTCGAAAACTTTTGTTGGTCAAGTGGTTTCAGACAAAATGGATCAGACGGTAGTAGTTTTGGTGAGGAGAAAAGTTTCTCACCCTTTTTATGGAAAAGTGATTGTTAAGAGGAAAAGACTCTATGCCGATAACAAAATTGGTTCTAAATTGGGACAATTGGTTGAAATTAAGGAGGTCAGGCCAATCAGCAAGACCAAGAGATTTAAAGTAGTTAAAATAATTAGTTCTAAAGAATGATCCAGTTAAGGAGTATTTTAAGACCGGCGGATAACGTTGGCGCCAAAAGGATTATGGTAATTCATGTTTTTGGCGGTTCCAAGAGAAGAACGGGCACTCTTGGCGACGTTGTTATCGCTTCGGTTAAAGAAGCGATTCCTGAGTCGGCGGTAAAGAAAGGGGAAAAAGTGAGAGCGGTGATTATTAGAGTCAGGAAAGAAGTAAGAAGGCCGGATGGCTCCTATGTTAAATTTGACGATAATGCCGTTGTGATTATCGATAACCAAAATAATCCCCGGGGGACCAGAATTTTTGGCCCGGTGGCCAGAGAGGTTAAAGAGAGCGGTTTTGAAAAAATTGCCTCAATGGCAAAGGAATTGATTTAGTTAATCTGGGCGACTATGAAAATAAGAAAAGGTGATAAAATTAAGGTTTTAAGCGGGAAAGACCGAGGCAGGACCGGAGTGGTGAAAAAGGTTTTTCCCGAAAAGAACAAGATAGTTGTTGGCGGGGTCAATTTGTCTAAAAAACATAAAAAGCCCCAGAAGGGCAGTCCTGGGGGAATTATTGAGATCGAAACCCCGCTTTGGGCCAATAAAGTAGTTTTAATCTGTTCTCAATGCGGTGAGGCTACCAGAGTTGGCTATCAGCTTGACAAAAGCGGCAGAAAGTATAGAATTTGCCGAAAGTGTCAGTCTTTATTAATTAGTCAACCTGAAAGAAATCAAAAATAATTGTTTCTAAAACTAAAATGTTGTTCGAAGAGTACCGCGATAAAATAGTACCGGAAATAAGCGCCAAAACAGGGATTAAAAACCCTTGGGCCTTGCCCCGGGTAGAAAAGATAGTGATTAATATGAGGGTTCCGGAAGGAAAAGAGAATCGCCAAGCGGTTGATTCGGCAGCCAAGGAATTAGAACTAATTACCGGCCAAAAGCCTCAGGTTTGTTGCGCTAAAAAATCCGTTTCCGGTTTTAAATTAAGAAAAGGAGACCCGATTGGCTTAAAAGTAACTCTTAGGGGGAAGAAAATGATGGACTTTCTGGAGAGGCTTTTTAGCTTAGCCTTACCTAGATTGCGCGATTTCCGTGGCTTACCGGTCCAACAATTTGACGGTGGGGGTAATTTTAACATTGGTTTAAGGGAGCAGACTGTTTTTTCTGAAGTTGATCTTGACGAGATTAAAATTATCAGAGGCCTTCAGGTGACTATTGTTACCAATGCCAAGAATGTCGCCGAAGCAAGACTCTTATTGGAAACATTGGGATTACCTTTTAAAAAGGAAGAATAATGGCATCTAAATCTGGTATTGTTCGGGAAGACAGAAAGTTGAAATATAAAGTTCGCTACCGAAATCGCTGTCAGATTTGCGGTCGCGCCCGAGGCTATATTCGGTTTTTCGGGCTCTGCCGGCTTTGTTTCCGCCGGTTAGCCCACAAAGGCGTTTTACCCGGAGTTAAAAAGGCAAGCTGGTAAATTAAATTAACTGGATTTTTGTTTTAGATTAAAACTTAATTTCAAAAGATGGATCCAACAGCAGATTTCTTAAGCCAGATAACCAATGCTTACCGCGTTGGTAAAAAGGAGGTAGTAGCTCCTTGGTCTAATTTTAAGGAGCTTTTAGCTAAGTTAATGAAATCGAAAGGTTATTTGGAAGAGGTTAAAGTTGTCAAAGGAGACAGTCCGAAAAAACAATTGGAATTAGTCTTGAAGTATCAAGCCGGAGGTAAACCGGCCCTGAGCAAAATTAAGAGAACTTCCAAGCCTGGCAGGAGATTTTATGTTTCCAGCGAGCAAATTCCTTGGCCATTAGGAGGGTTGGGTGACACGATTGTTTCTACCTCCTCAGGTTTGGTGACCGGGAGAGAGGCTAGGAAGAAGAAAATCGGGGGAGAAATTATTTGTCAGATTTTTCCATAAATTTTTAGTTTAATAGGAAAATAATGTCCAGAGTGGGTAAGTCGCCAGTTAAAATTCCGGAGGCGGTCAGGGTAACCATTAAAGATCGGCAAGTTGTTGTTTCCGGTCCAAGGGGAGAACTATCTTTGACTTTGCCGGAAAAGATTTCGGTTTCGGAAAAAGAAGGCTATTTGTCGGTTCATCGGGCGGCCGAAGCCAAGAAGGTGAAAGCCAATCATGGCACCATCCGAAGCTTGATTAACAACATGGTTTTAGGGGTGACTCAGGGCTGGAGCAAGGAACTGGAGGTAGTAGGCACCGGGTTTAGAGCCGATCTTTCTGGTCAAAAGCTCGATTTAAAACTAGGTTTTTCCCACCCGGTTGTGATTGAACCGCCAGCCGGAGTTGTTTTTGAAGTTACTGATAGTAAAATTAAAATTTCCGGTCCGGATAAAATTTTGGTGGGCAACTTGGCCGCTAAAATTAGAAAGATTAAGCCGCCGGATGTTTATCAGGGCAAGGGGGTTAGGTATTCCGGTGAAACGGTTAAGCTGAAACCGGGTAAGGCGGCCAAAGTCGGCGCCGCTCAATAAAAAAATGACTAAACTATCTTTGAAATCACCAACAGAGAGAAGAAAAAAAAGGGTTAGAGCTAAAATAAAAGCTTCCGGCAGGGGGAGGAAGCTTTCTGTTTTTAGATCAAATCGCTATATTTACGGGCAAATTATTGATTTATTTTCCGGAAAGACTTTGGTGGCTGTTAATGATAAAGCCTTGTCTAAAGAGGATCAGAAGATTTTAAAACTAACTAAAAAAGAAAGAGCTTTTGAGGTGGGTAAAAAATTAGCTCAGCTGGCGCTTAAATTAAAAATTGCAAAAGTTGTTTTTGATCGGGGACCATTTCTTTATCACGGCCGGGTTAAATCTCTGGCTGAAGGAGCCAGGCAGGGGGGGTTAAAGTTTTAAAAATTTTTTCAAGATAAATGCCTTTTATAAGAAATTTTGAAGACCAGAATAAAGAGTTTGAAGAAACGGTAGTAGAGATAAAAAGGGTTTCTAAGAAAACTAAGGGAGGGAACCAGATTAGTTTTACTGCCTTGATGGTGGTTGGCGACGGCAAGGGTAAAGTGGGAGTAGGTTTAGGCAAGTCAAAAAATGTCCCCTCTGCGATTAAGAAAGGAATCAGCAGAGCCAAAAAAACCATGATCACCATTAATCTTAAAGGAAGGACGATTCCTTACCCGATCGATTATCAAAGAAGGTCGGCCCATATTCTACTTAAGCCTAGTCAGGAAGGTTCTGGACTAATTGCTGGCGGAGCGGTTAGGGTTATCGCTTCTGCCGCCGGGGTAAAGGATTTGGTTGCTAAAATTATTGGCACCAGAAATAAGGCGGTTAATGTTTGGGCCGCTTGGGAGGCTTTAAAAAACCTGCCACAGCCGAAGAAAGTGGTTAAAAAATAAGATGTTTGGGTTAAATCAGTTACCAAAGACAACTGCCAAAAAGAAAAAAAGAGTTGGTCGTGGTTACGGCAGTGGAGTTGGCGGCCACACCACCACTCGTGGCCAGAAGGGTTTTAAGGCCAGGAGCAAAGTTCCGTTGACTTTTGCCGGTTCCAAGATCAAAAAAACCTGGATTAAGCGTCTGCCTTTCTTGAGGGGTAAAGCCAGGCGAAAAAGCGGCCCGTCTCCTTCAGTGGTTAATATCAGCGATTTAGTCACTGCTTTTAAGAAGAACCAGACAGTAGACTTAAAAAGCCTGCTTAAAAGAGGGCTGGTTAACAAAGATAATATTAAAAGCGGTGTTAAAATCCTTGGCAGAGGCAAGATTGACTTTCCTCTAAAAATTAATCTCCTTTGTTCGAAGAAGGCCGAAGAAAAGATTATTAAGGCAGGTGGAAAGATCGCTAATGAAAAAATGGTCTGAAAAAGTAAAATTTTTCGGTGAAGCTCTAAAAATTCCTCAAGTAAGAAAAAGAGTTTGGTTTACCGCAGCGGTTTTTCTTCTTTACCGGTTTATTGCCCATTTACCGGTTCCCGGGGTTGACCTTTCTTTACTAAAACAGTTTTTTTCTCAGAACCAAATACTTTCGCTTTTGGATGTTTTTTCCGGAGGGACTTTAGCTAACTTTTCTATTGCCGCTTTAGGATTAGGCCCGTTTATTACCGCCTCGGTGGTTTTTCAGCTTTTAGGTATGGTTTGGCCTAAAATTGAGGAATTAATGAAGGAGGGTGAGTATGGGCGAGCTAAAATTAACCTTTACACCCGAATTTTAACTGTACCCTTGGCGATGATTCAGGCGGTAAGTATGTACACCATTCTAAGAAGTCAGGCGATCATCGGCGAGCTTCCTTTGATGGTTTTAGCTTCGATGGTTCTGGTAATGACTACGGGAACTGTGATTTTAGTTTTTCTGGGCGATTTAATTAGTGAGTTTGGTATTGGCAACGGAACCTCTTTGATTATTTTTGCCGGAATTGTCTCCCGGTATCCGGTTAACATTTTCCAGACCGCCTCAATACTCGACAGCCAAAAGATTTTTAACCTTTTAGTCTTTTTAGCCCTTTCGGTATTTTTAATTTCCGGGATTGTCATGGTTGAGGAGGCGGCGATGAGACTGCCGATTCTCTATGCCCGGAGGAGCGGCGGCGGCTCGACCGGCGCTTCCCGAACCTACTTGCCGATTAAGGTGAATAATGCGGGAGTGATGCCGATAATCTTTGCCCTCTCTTTAGTTTTTCTACCTTCCTTTGCCGGTAAATTCCTGGCCGGTTTATCCAATCCATTGCTTTCCAATATCGGAAATTTTGTTAATAACTTATTTAGGCCCGAAACTTTAATTTATGGTCTGACTTATTTTGTTGTTGTTGTTGTTTTTACCTTTTTTTACACCAATGTTGTTTTTAAACCGGACGAGGTTTCTGAGGAGCTGAGAAAAGGAGGCGCTTTTATTCCCGGAATCAGGCCTGGAATTTCTACTAAAAACAGGTTAAGCTGGTATCTCTACCGGGTAACGGCAATCGGGGCGGTTTTTTTGGGGATAATTGCTGTTTTACCATCTTTAGTTCAGCAAATAACTCGAATTTCGACAATTACTTTAGGAGGTACCGGAGTGCTGATTGTTATTTCAGTGGTTTTGGAAATCAGCCGTTCGGTTGAAAATTTAGTTCAAACTTATCGCTATGAGTCATTCTGATATTGCCGGTAAAATCGTTATTCTCGGTCCTTCAGGAGCAGGCAAGGGTACTCAGGCAGAAATGGTTGCCGGAAAGTATGGTTGGCAACACATTTCCATGGGAGAGCTTTTTCGGGATGAAATCAAAGCCAAAACGGAACTCGGAAAACGGGCCAAGGGATTTATTGAAAAAGGAGTTTGGGCGCCCCTGGAATTGACGATGGCGATTCTGGAACCAAAACTGAAACGAGCGGTTAGTTCCGGTTTTGTTTTAGATGGTTTTCCCCGATCGACGGATCAGCCTAAGGCGATACAAGATTTGCTGGCTGAGTTTGGAACCGATTTAGACCTTGTTTTCCATCTTGATATCAGGCCGGCAGTGATTATGGCCCGGAGAAAAACCCATTGGATTAAGGGAGAGAGTTTTTATAAAGAAGGACAGAGGTCTGATGAAACCGAAGAATCAATTAAAAACCGATTTGCTGAGTATCAAAAAAATATCAAGCCGATTTTGGCATTTTATCAAGACCAGGGGATTTTGGAGCGTGTAGACGGAGAACGGCCGATTGAGCCGATTTTTAAGGATATTGTCAGGTTGACCGAAGAAAGAGTTCTTAGAGAGAAATGATTAATTCTTTTGAAGATTTTAAAGAATCAGGCAGAAAGCTATCCGAAGTTTTCCGAAAAACGTTGATTACAGTTAGGCCTGGAAAGAAGTTGGTTGAGATTGAAGAACAAGCCAGCCGGCTGATTGACGAATCGGGTGCGGTGGCCTCCTTTAAACATGTCCTTGGTTATCGTTGGGCGACTTGTATTAACCTCAACCAGGGCGTGGTTCACGGGATACCGGACCGTAAACGGATCAAACCAGGCGACTTAGTTAGCTTGGACATCGGTTTAGAGTATCGCCGGTGGCATTCAGATATGGCCTATACTTTTCAAATTCAAAGCTCAAAGCTCAAAACTCAAAGCTCAAAGACTAAAGACTTTTTGAAGGTTGGTGAAGAAGCGTTAAAAAAAGCGATTAAGCAAGTAAAACCGGGCAATCGCGTTGGTCATATTTCTAAAGCGATCCAGGAAACAATCGAAGCTGGCGGCTATACCCCGGTTCGGGAGTTAACCGGACACGGAATTGGCAGGAAACTCCACCAGGCTCCTTGGATTCCTTGTTTCTTGGACTCTCCAGTCGGGAGAACTCCTCTTTTGGAGAAGGGAATGGGTCTGGCAATCGAGGTTATTTATACCGAGGGCGGTTTTGAGCTCGAGAAAGCCGCCGACGGCTGGACAATTAACACCGCAGATGGTAAAATGTCAGCACTTTTTGAGAAAACGATTCTTGTGGTTAAGTCTGGCGCTAAAATAATTACCCCCTATAACTGGGGGGAATTAATTGATTAGCCTGTTTTCGTGGTTAGATCAGTTTAAAGTGTTTTTAGTTAAAAGGTAAAATTCGCAAAGGCAGTCTTTTTTGGGAAGGTTTTCCCTTATAAATTCATGAAGGATCAAAACAATAGAGTTGACGGTCTGGTAGTTGAAGCGTTGCCCGATACCATTTTTCGGGTTAAGCTGGGAGACGGGAGGATAATTTTAGCTTATTTATCAGGTAAAATGCGGATACATCGGATAAGAGTTATTCAGGGAGATACGGTCGTCGTGGAAATTAGTCCTTATGACAAAGAGAGAGGCAGGATTGTTTACCGCGGCAAATCAGACCAACAGTTTTCAAATTAACTGAATCGAAAAATGAAAGTCAAAGCCAGTGTTAAAAAAAGATGTCCAAAATGTAAGATCGTTCGTCGGAGAGGAATCGTCCGGGTTATTTGTGTAAATCCGAAGCACAAGCAAAAACAAGGATGAGAGTTTTGGGGATTGATATACCAGATCAGGAGAGAGTGGAAGTTGCTTTTACCAGGATCTATGGTATCGGCAAAAAGAATGTTTTGAAATTACTCTCTTTGGCCGATATTGACCCCAACAAAAGGGTTAGTAAGCTGTCTAAGGTAGAGCTGTCCGCTTTGATTAAGGCGCTTGAAGATTTTGAGGTAGAAGGCAATTTAAGAAAGAAAATCAGTGATAATATTGCCAGATTGAAAGCGATCCGTTCTTATCGGGGAATAAGGCATATTTTGAACCTGCCGGTACACGGACAGAGAACCAGAACTAATGCTCGTACCAGAAGAGGCGGCAAGAAAACCGTAGGCGCGCTAACCAAAGAAATGTGGTCCAAGATCGAATCCCAGCAAAGGGAAGCGATCACTAAAACGAGTTAACTGGTATTTTAACCAAATGGCTGATTCCAAAACAAAAACGATCCAAAGAGAGAAAAGACAGGTTGCTGAAGGAAGATTATATGTCAGCGCCAGTTTTAATAACACCTTGGCGACAATAACCGATTCTGGAGGTAATGTTCTCCAGTGGACCTCCTGCGGCAGAATGGGTTTTAAAGGCACAAGAAGGTCAACTCCGTTTGCGGCTACCAGTACTCTGGAAGATATCATTAAGCGGGCGGTGGAGATCGGAATTAAAAGACTTAGAGTATATGTTAACGGTCCTGGCCCGGGCAGAGATGCGGCTTTAAGGGTTTTGAGGGGGGCGCGGGGGATAGATATTACCGTAATTTCCGATATCACCCCAATTCCCCATAATGGTCCTAGGCCGCCGAAGAGGAGACGGGGTTAAAAAACTTTCTTTTCCGGTTGATTATCAAAAAATTAAACAGAACTTAATTTAAATGGCAAAAATAAGCAATAAGTGCCGGTTATGCAGAAGAGAACGCCAGAAATTGTTCCTAAAAGGTGCTCGTTGTTTTTCTGCCAAATGCCCAATCGAAAAAAATGGCGGCACTCCTCCGGGGGTTCATGGTTCAAGGAGCGGTTTTCGTCAGTCCGCTTTTGCTAAACAGCTGAGAGAAAAGCAGAAAACTAAAAGGTTGTACAGTCTCTCGGAAACTCAATTTAAAAACTACTTTACCAAAGCGAAAAAGGAAAAAGGAATTGTCGGAGAAGTTCTGCTTAGATTTTTGGAAATGAGGCTTGATAATTGTGTTTATCGTTTAGGTTTAGTCCCTTCCCGGCTTAGTGCTCGGCAAATGATTAGTCATGGTTATGTTCTAGTCAACAACAAAAAGGTGACCATCCCTTCGTTTATGGTTGGTCTGGGTGATCAAATTAGCCTTTCTGAGAAAGCCTTGAAAATGGAAAAAAATAAATACGCTTTAGCTAAAAAAGAAAAACCGCCTTCTTGGTTGGAAAGAAAGGGTTTTTTGGGTAGAGTGGTTAGCTTGCCCGAAAGAGACCAAATGCCGATAGAAATAAACGAATCGTTAATAGTTGAATATTATTCCCGTTAAACAAGGAGGACTTATGGATAATCTAAGATTCAGCGCTGATTTGGTTAAAGAGAAGGACAATTATGGCCGAGTGGTAATTTCGCCTCTGCCTAAAGGTTTTGGCGATACTGTTGGCAACAGTTTAAGAAGGGTTTTGTTAGGCTCTTTGTCCGGAGCGGCCGTGGTTCAGATGAAGGTTAAGGGTGCCAGCCATGTCTTTTCGGTTTTGGACGGGGTCAAAGAAGATTTGGTTGAAATTATGCTTAATGTTAAACAGATAAAAGTTGCCTATCAAGGGGAAAAGCCGATTAGTCTAAAGCTGGAAAAGAAAGGCCCGGGTCAAGTTAAGGCGTCTGATGTTCAATTACAACCTGGGGTTTCTCTGGCAAACCCGGATTTGGTTTTAGCTAATTTAACCGATAAAAAAACCACTCTTAAAATGGAGTTGTTAGTCGCCCGGGGGATGGGTTATGAAGTGGCCGAGGAGCATGAAAGCAACCGCTTAGGGGTAATCGGCATAGATGCCGTTTTCAGTCCGGTCAAAAGGGTTAACTACCAAATTGAAGCTGTCAGGCGGGGCAAGCAGGAGCATCTTGATCAACTGGTTCTTGATATCTGGACTGATGGTACGGTAAAGACAATGGCGGCTTTGGAACAAGCCAGTGAGATCTTGCTGTCGGTTTTCAAACAAGTTTTGGAGCCGCAAGCAGCCGAAACAAAAGAAGAGGAAAAGCCGCAAAACCATAACCTGGATTTATTGGTAGAGGAAATAGAAGACATTCCTTTGCGTTTGGCTAATGCTCTTAAAAAGTCAGGCTATCGCCGGCTTTCAGATTTAGTTGACGCCGGAGCGGAAAAGATCGCCGGCGCTAAGAACGTTGGTGCTAAATCAATAGATCTTTTAAGGAAAGTCTTAAAGAAGAGAGATATTGAGCTTAAATGAAACATAAAGTTTTCGGTAAAAAGCTGAACCGGGATTATGACCATCGCCGGGCTTTATTTAAAAATTTAGCGCGGAATTTTTTCAAAAATAAAGGTCGGATCAAGACTACTTTGGCTAAGGCAAAAGCGGCCCGTCGGCTAATAGAAAGAATGATTAGTCGGGCTTCGCGCGCTGATCTGGCCTCGAAACGCTGGCTTTTTAAGTATCTTCAAGATCAACACTGGGTCAATCAAGTAGTTGCCAGTTTTGGTCAGCAGTTTAAGGATCGGCCGGGCGGCTATTTAAAGATGGTTCGTCTCAAAACAAGGAAGGGTGACAACGCCGTTATTGTTAGTTTAGAGTTGGTTGAAGAATTGAAACAGGAAGAAGAAGAGAGAAAAGCCGGTTCAGTGAAGAAGGAAGAGCCGAAAAAGTTGAAAAAATCAGTTAAAAACCAGAAAAAATGAAAACTGACCAACTTAAAAAAGAGGAAATCAAAAGAAACTGGCATTTAGTTGATTTAAAAGGCAAAATTTTAGGTCGGGCTTCAACTGGAATAGCCTGTTTGCTTATGGGTAAACATAAGCCGAGCTTCGTTCCTCACTTTGATTGCGGTGATTATGTTGTTGCTATTAATGCCTCTCTTTTTAAAGTTACCGGAAAGAAATTAAAGGAAAAGGTTTATAATCGCTACACCGGATATCCCGGGGGAATTAAGTCGGCAACTCTTGCCGAGCTTAAGGAGAAGGATGCTGGAAAAGTGATCGTCTTGGCGGTTAAAAATATGTTGCCTGCCAACAAGCTGCAACCAGGACGCCTTAAAAGGCTGAAAGTTTTTTCGACGGCGGAGCACCCGTATCAAGATAAATTTAAGACGGATTAATTTTTTAAAAGGGAAATAATGGCCAGCAGGAAGAATACCGGCAAAAAGAAATATACTTACGCTATCGGTCGAAGGAAAGAGGCGGTAGCAACAGTAAAGCTATATCATGGTAAAACTGGCAACACCGTTGTTAATGGGGTTGATATTGTTGACTATTTCCCCGGTCTGGCCGCCAAACAGCATTTTCAAAAACCGTTTCAGGTGACCGGCACCACCGGTAAATTTTATGCTGAAATTGTGGTTAAGGGCGGTGGTAAAAAAGGACAGCTTGAATCAGCAGTGTTAGCGCTTTCAAGAGCCTTAAATGATCTGGATAGAGAGAAATATCGGCCTTTTTTGAAAAAAGAGGGTCTGCTTACTGTCGATAGCCGGATTCGCGAGAGAAGGAAGATTGGTCAAATGGGACGGGCCAGAAAAAAGAAACAAAGTCCGAAAAGGTAAGCTTTCTGAATTTCTACAGAAAATTCTTTCCCGCTTCTCTGCGGTTTCTCCTTACGGCTTCAAAACACTCTTTTGTTTGTCTTTACCGGGTAGATAGCATTGACGCCTCTTCTTTGTCATTCTGAGCCTATCAAAGAATCCAGCAAATACGGGACGAAGCGTGTATTTCTCTGTTAAGTACCCCCCGGACCTGACTGCTCGCCTCGC
Source organism: uncultured Gammaproteobacteria bacterium (assembly GCA_964634805.1). GTDB lineage: Bacteria > Patescibacteriota > Microgenomatia > UBA12405 > JAHJSD01 > JAHJSD01. The sequence continues at coordinate 125 of CAZWLF010000003.1, read as the reverse complement.
TGAGCGGTTAGACACCCCGGGGTGTCATACCTGAGACACCCCGGGGGTGGGTTACGAATTGGTCTTATCTCCTGTCAAGCCCAAGTGAAAATGTCCTCTGTCCGACCAAGTAGAAATGTCCCCTT
>CAZWLF010000002.1:0-24782 GCA_964634805.1 uncultured Gammaproteobacteria bacterium | reverse complement strand
AGTATCCGAGGAAGTGAAATAAATGGTTGAATCAAAAAAAGAAAATTGGATTATTGTTTCCGGATTGTTCGGAGCAATGATCGGATTCCTAAGCAATGCTATTTTTATTGACGTTTTTGAAGCCTCAAAGGTCGCTTTTTATTTTTGGCTGATAATGGGAGCCGCCAGCAGTCTTGTGACTGATAACGGAAAAGGATGATCAGGAAAATTTTGTTTGTTTTAATGCTTGTCTTTGGCCTTTTAACAAGGTTTTATAAAATTAACGCCCCGCTGGCCGATTGGCATTCCTGGCGGCAAGCAGATACCTCCTCCGTGGCAAGAAATTTTGTTAAATCGGGTTACAATCTTTTTTTGCCAAAATTTGATGACTTGTCGTCGATTCCTTCCGGCAAGGAAAACCCAAACGGATACCGTCTGGTTGAATTCCCGATTTATAATTTTTTCCACGCCCTTTTGTTCCAGTCATTCCAGTCGCTAAAAATCTTTTCTTTTGAGGCTACCGGCAGACTGGTAACCATCATTGCCTCTTTACTATCAGCGGTTTTCCTTTATTTAATTGTTAAAAGGGTCATCGATGAAAAAACCGCTTTTCTTGCTACCTTTTTCTTTTTATTTCTACCCTACAATATTTTTTATTCAAGAGTTATTCTGCCAGAACCGACAATGGTTGCTTTTGCCCTCGGATCAGTCTTTTTCGCTCTTGAATCAAAATTTTTAATCAGCTCTCTTTTCGCCGCCATTTCAATTTTAGTCAAACCATATGCTATTTTTATCATTATCCCTTCATTAGCGGTAATATTTACCGAAAAGTTTTTTAAAGAAAAAGAAAAACCGATAGTAATAATCAAAGCAATTCTTTACGGCCTGCTTATCGCTCTCCCTACTTTTTTGTGGCGACTGCGAATAAAACAATTTCCGGAAGGAATACCAGCCAATAATTGGCTTTTTAACGCCAACGGCATCCGCTTCCGGCCCGCCTGGTGGCGCTGGCTTTTTGGGGAAAGACTTGCCAATTTAATTCTTGGTAAATGGGGAACAGTTCTTTTTTCCTTAGGTCTAGTCGGCAAAACTAAAAAAGATATTTTATTTTACAGTTGGCTGGCAGGAATTTTCATGTTCTGGGCAATTTTTGCTACTGGTAATGTTCAGCATGATTACTACCAAATTATAGCTATCCCGGTTATTTCTTTCTTTTTAGCCAAAGGCGCAAACTTTCTTCTCACACCCAATAAAAATTTTTATTCTGGTTTTCGTTTTTCACTCTTAGCTTTTAGTTTGTTAATGTTGTTTGGTCTTTCCTGGTATCAAGTTAAGGAATATTACAAAATAAACCATCCGGAAATTGTTGAGGCGGGTGCAGCCGCTGACAAAATTCTTCCAGAAAATGCCAAGGTTGTTGCCCCCTATAACGGTGACACTGCTTTTTTGTATCAAACAAATAGACAAGGGTGGCCCATCGGCGACACCATCGAAAAAATGACCGAAAGAGGCGCTAATTATTTTATCTCAGTAAACTTTGATAATCTTACCAATGAAGTAATTTCCCGCTGTCAATTAGTTGAAAAAGGCGAGAAATGGCTTATCGCCAGCTTGGAAAATTGCCATGAGTAAAATTAAAGTCTTGATGGTTACCCCTTATTTGCCTTATCCGCCCTACTCGGGCGGACAGACCAGATCTTATCATCTTTTAAAGCATTTATCCAAGAAATGTGAGATCACTCTTTTTAATTTTGTCCTTCCAGACCAGGAAGAAAAGTATACCAAACATCTCAAAAAATATTGTCGCAAAGTGATTACCGTTGAGCGGGGAAAAACTTGGAGTCTAAAGAAAGTACTGCTCACCGGATTAACTCCTTATCCTTTTTTGGTAATCAATTATTACTCCTCGCTCTTGAAGAAAAAAATCGCCTCCGAGTTGGAAAGTGAAAAATACGACCTGGTTCATATGGAGTGTTTTTACTTAATGCCGAACATTCCCAAAACCAGTATCCCAGTGCTCTTGGTTGACCAAACAATCGAATTTGCCGTTTATCAGCATTTTGTAGAAACCCTCTCCGGTAAATTTCTTCTGATTAAACCGCTGCTGCTTATTGACGTTTTGAAACTAAAATTTTGGGAGCGGTTCTTTTGGAAAAGGGCCGGCCGGCTGATCGCCGTTTCGGAGAACGATAGGGTTTTAATGGAAAAAATCTCCGAAAGAAAGGCGGACATTGTTGCCAACGGAGTCGACGAGACCCTTTTTGTCTCCAAGAGAGTTTCCAAATACCAAAAGCCTACCATTCTTTTTGGGGTGGCCAATTTTAAGTGGATGCAGAATAAGGAAGGGGTAGTCAATTTGATCAGATTTATCTGGCCCAAAATCAAAAAAAGTATTCCTCAAGCTCAACTAGTTATCGCCGGCAGACATTCAAAAGAATTTATTACCTCAACCGGATTGATCAAAAGCAACGACCAAAGCGTTATCGTCAAAGAAGTAAACCGGCCCTCAAGTGTTTACCGAAAATCATGGGTTTTGGTCGCGCCGATGAAAAGCGGCGGCGGCAGCAGGACCAAGTTCTTCGAAGCAATGGCCTGCGGGTTGCCGATTATAACCACCAACCAGGGGATTGAAGGAATTGAGGCCAAAGAAGGCAAAGAAGTTTTAGTCGGCAATACCTTTGAAGACTTAACCAAACTGACGATTAAAATCATCAAAGACAGTAAATTAAGGAAAAATGTTGGTCAATCCGGAAAAAGGCTGGTTGAAAAGCGTTATTCTTGGAAAGAAAGCGCCAGCCAGCTTTTGAAAATTTATCGGGATACTTGTTCGCAATGACACCTAAAAGAATTGTCTTTGATGCCAGAATGTACGGTTTAAAACATGCCGGCATCGGCCGTTATGTTGCCAGCCTCCTTTCGGCAATCAAGAAAATTAACCCTCCCCAATTTTCTCTCACCCTTCTGTCTACAAAAGATCTTGCCGGAGAACTCGATAAAAACTTCGGTTCCTGTTTTGATTTGGCCACCGTAGAGGCAAAGCATTATTCTTTAAAAGAGCAATGGCTAATTCCTTCGGTTCTATCCAAACTGAATCCAGACCTGGTTCATTTTCCCCACTTTAACGCGCCAATCCTTTGCCAAAATAAATTCGTAGTTACTATCCACGACCTGATTAAACATTACTTTCGAGGCAAAGAAACCACTACCCAAGCGCCGCTTTTTTACTGGCCTAAGTATCTTGGCTATCGAGCCCAAGTGGCTTTTTCTTTAAAACAGTCTTCTGCTATTTTTGTCCCCAGTTTTTTCTGGAAAGAGAAACTGGTTTCTGACTTTAGGATAAATCCAGAAAAAATAACCGTCACTTACGAAGCGGTTGACCCTGAATTTCTAAATTTAACTCATCAAAACGGAGAAGACAAGTTTCAGGAAGAGTTCTTTCAACATCCCTTTTTGATCTATACCGGCAGTGTTTATCCTCATAAAAATTTAGCGGTCGTCCTTAAAGCGCTTAAAAAAGTAGGTAAAGTCAACCTGGCCATAGTTTGCAGCCGTAGTGTTTTTACAGAAAGAATGGAGAACTTGGCCAAAAAATTTGAATTGGGGAAAAGAATCAAGTTTTTAGGTTTTGTCGATGATAAAAATTTGATCCCGCTTTACCGAAAGGCAATTGCTTTGGTCCAACCTTCTTTAATGGAAGGTTTTGGCTTAACCGGTTTGGAAGCAATGGCCGCCGGCTGTCCGGTAATTTCTTCAGACTCTTCCTGCCTGCCTGAGGTTTACGGACCGGCGGCTCTGTACTTTAACCCCAAAGACGCCAACAGCCTGTCTGAAAGAATCAAACTGCTTTTAACTTCCAAGGAAGAAAGAAGGCTCCTGGCCGGCCGAAGCAAAAAGCAAGTGGCTAAATACTCCTGGGCTAAGACGGCCGAAGAAACACTGGCCGTTTATCGAAAATTGCTTAGTTAGCCTCGGCTCTCAAAAACAAGTCAGGAAAACCTTATGTCCGGTTCGGCCTTTTTTAGACAAAATCAGGTAAAAAAACAAAAACCAAAAAACTATGTTTGCCGACAAGTTTAACCAAGAAAATTCAAAAAGGGGAGACGGTAAAATAGCAAAAGGCAGGCCGCTGGCCCACCAGGGTAAAGAGTAGGACTGAGCCGTTTTCCAACTTTCACCATACAGACCGGACGGAAAACCAAAAATAAAGACCCCGCATAAAAAAATCCCGGTTGTCGTTAGCGCTGAAAAGAAAAACGACAGAATTAAAGTCTTGATCTTTGTCTTCATTCGACTATCCCAATATATTACTTAGCCGGGAAAGGCGGCAGTGATAAAACAAACTTTCAAGGCCCGGTCCGCCTTTGCTATCTTGAAATAAAACTCTCTGATAAAATCAGTTTAACATTGAACCAGTTTCAAAACTACCTATTGTCGTCATCCTGAACTTTTATCCCGCCGCATTACTGGGGTAATTCAGAATCTGCATTGTCATTCTGAACTCGATTCAGAATCTATATAGATTCCGGGTCGAGCCCGGAATGACAGAAAGAGCCCTGGGTCGCGACAGCCATGCGGCATCGTACTAAGCCCGGAATGACGTTTAGATAAGGTTTAGAAACAAGTTCATTGTTTCTAAAATAAGTGACTGCCAACCTAAAATGAAAGTTGCTGTTTGTTATGACTGGGCCAATCGGATCGGCGGAGCGGAACGGGTTTTAGCCGCGATCGCTTCTATTTGGCCTCAAGCAGACCTTTTCACCGCCGTCTATTCTCCTCAAAAAGCTCCCTGGACAAAAAATTTTGCTTCAGTAAAAACCAGCTTCCTCCAGAAAATTCCTCTAATCCAAAAAAGCTATCGCCTTTTTTATCCTTTAATGTCTTTAGCTTTCGAAGAGTTTAATTTTGACAACTATGATTTGGTTATTTCGGTCAGTTCCGGTCCGGCAAAGGCAATCGTTGCCAAACCGGAAACTAAACATGTTTGTTACTGCCTGACCCCGCCCCGCTATCTCTGGCAGGAAAGGTTTTTAAAGTCAAAGCGCCTTTTTCCCTGTTTGGAATTCCTAAGAAAAAGCGATTTTGTTTTTGCCCAAAGACCGGATACTATTATCGCTATTTCCAAAAATGTCCAAAAAAGAATTGACCGGTTTTACCAACGGCAATCAAAAGTTATTTATCCCGGGATTGACTTAAAAAAATTTAAGCCGTCTTTAACCAGACCAAAAGATTATTTTTTAATTGTTTCCAGGTTAGTCAGTTACAAAAAAATTGATCTGGCGGTCTCCGCCTTTAATCAAACCGGTAAAAAAATAAAAATTATCGGCGACGGGCGTGAGAAAGGGTCGCTGGTGAGAACGGCAAAGCCAAATATTGAGTTTTTGGGCCAGGTCAAAGACAGCGAGTTGATTAGTTATTATCAAAACTGCCGGGCTTTGATTATGCCCCAGGAAGAAGACTTGGGCTTAACCGCAATCGAGGCCCAAGCCTGCGGACGGCCGGTAATCGCTTATGGCAGGGGAGGGGCGCTGGAAACAATCATTCCCGGAAAAACCGGAATCTTCTTTAAGAACCAAACCCAGGAATCATTAATTGACGCTATCCGGCAATTCCAAACAAAGAAATTTAACCCCGATGACAGCATTAACAACGCAAAAAGATTTTCAGAAGAGAAATTTGTTAAAGAGTTTAAAAAGACGGTTGAGGGATAAAAATGATCGTCAAAATGGGGGCTGAAAATTATTAACAAATAAGGTAAGCTAAAGCACAGGCAAAAATATCTTTTAACCAACACAAAAAATGAAACCTTTACTTCTGTGCGGCGGGATCGGGACTAAAATGTGGCCGCTAAGCCGGTCAAAACTGCCAAAACATTTCCTGCCCCTTTTCGGTGAAAAATCTCTTTTCCAACTTAATTACCAAGCCTTGAGATTGAAATTTCCGAGTAAAGACATCTACGTTCAAACCAATTCTGTCCAAGCGGAAATCGCCCGCCAGCAAGTTCCGGAGATTCCCAAAAAGAATTATTTTATTGAACCGGAAACGAGAAACCACGGACCGGCAACCGGCTTTGCCGCGGCGAAATTTTTTAAAATCGACCCGGACGAGCCTTTTGTCTTAGTCCAGGTAGATGTTTTAAGAGAGCCGGCGGAAGAGTTCGTCAAAATGATCGAAGAGTTCGACTTTCTAATTAAGCGCGACGGTAAATTAATCACCGGCGGGATTGAGCCAAAATACCATGCCGAAGGGGTTGATTATCTTTTGGCCGGCGAAAAAGTAGACAAAAAAAGGCCGATGGCGATTTATCGGATGAAAAAATGGCTTTGGAGAGATCAAAAAGAGGAAATCAAAAGCTACTTCGGAAAAGAGAAGCTTTTTCTTCACGCCAACCACTACGCCTGGACACCGCGCCTCTTGCTTGATTGCTATAAAAGAAGGGCTCCGGACTGGTACCTTCCTTTGGAAAAAATGATCGCCGCTTTTAATACCGGCAAGGAAAGCCGGGTTGTTGCTGAAGAATACGCTAAAATGCCGGCGGAACCAATCGAAAAAGTAACCCAATTTGAGTTAGAAAATAGTTATGTTGCCGAACTGAATTTTGATTGGATTGATTTTGGCACCTGGGGGTCATTGGGCAACTATATTAAGTCCAAGAAAACGGAAGCTCCCGGCGATAATGTTTTGGAACTCGGAGCAGAGGGCTGCTGCTACCGAGTGCCCAAAGAGAAGTTCTTGGCTTTAATCGGGGTCAAGGACCTTTTTATTGTTGACACCGGCGACGCTCTCTTGGTCTGCAGTCAAGACCAAAGCGGCCGCGTAAAAGAGGTGGTGGAACATTTAAAAAACAGCAAAAGGGACAATTTGTTATGACCGGTTCAAACCCTCGCCAAACTAAAACTAAAAAAGAGGCCGTTCTTGAGGCGGGGACCGAAGAGATTGAGGGTCTATCGCTTTTTGAAACCTATTCCGGAGGCCAAGAAACAGTAATGGGTTGGTCAAAGTTCTATCCTGCGGTAAAAAGGGCCATCGATGTCTTCTTTGGAACCTTTTTTGGAATCCTTTCTCTACCGGTTTGTTTATTAACTGCTTTGGCAATAAAACTGGACTCGAAAGGCCCCGTCTTTGCCGATACTCCAAAAAGGGTTAGTAAAAACGGCCGGCTTTTCCACCTTTATAAATTCCGCTCGATGATTGTAAACGCTCACAACCTGCTTCGTACGGACCCGCGCTACAAAGACCTTTACGAAAAATATAAAAAGGGCAGTTACAAACTCCCAATCGAAGAAGACCCAAGAATCACCAAAGTAGGAAGATTCATCCGAAAATACTCAATTGATGAAATTCCTCAAGTGATTAATGTGCTAAAGGGAGAAATGAGTTTTGTCGGACCAAGGCCTTATTACCCGGACGAGTTAATAGAACAGGAAAAAAAGTACCCGGATACCAAAGAAGTGATCAAAGAAGCTTTAAGTGTTAAACCTGGATTAACCGGTCTTTGGCAAGTTTCCGGAAGGAGTAAGGTTAATTTTGACAAAAGGATAAAGCTTGATGCATACTATGCCAAAAGAAAATCAATTCTTTTGGACTTGATTATTATTCTCAAATCTCCCTGGGTAATGGTTAGCGGCCAGGGGTGCGTATGATTGAAAAAATAAGATTAAGAAAAATCAATTTTGATGACCGGCCGGAGCCGATAGCGCCCGAATCAACGGGAGGAAGTTCCTTCGCCAGTGAAGAAAGCGCCATTCAAAAAGCTAAATCTACGGCAGCAACCGAAATGTTTAACTCAAGCGAACCCCCCGAAGCAGAAAACCAGCCCCTTGGTGGAAAGAGTCGCCGGTTTCCCCGGCTCCCAGATCAGCAGGGAGCGAAAAGATGGCCGCTTTTCAGGTTTACCTTTAAAATCGGACCGAAAAAGAAAAAAATTCTTTTGATATCCCTTTTAGGTCTGGTTCTGTTAATTGTCACCCTCGGTTCACTCGCCTTTTTTAAAATCTGGCGGCCAGTCAAAGAGATCATGGCCCAAATTAGGGAATTGGATACTAAAACCAGACAGGCAAAAGAGACTATTTCAACTAAAAATTTGGGGTCAATCAAGGACAGGGTCGAGGAACTAAATCAAGGTTTAAATGAACTTAACGATAATTACCAAAGACTCTCCTGGATAGGCTCGCTGCCAAAAGCCGCCGATTACTATCAAGACGGAGAAAGACTAATCGACAGCGCCAAATCAGGAATCAAGTCGGTCCAGATTCTTTTGGCGGCGATAGAACCCTATCAAGACTTTTTGGGTCTTCAGGGGGCGGCTGGCGAGAGCGCTAACCCCTCAATCGAAGGCAGTACTACTGAAGAAAGGATAAACTTTTTAGTAGAAAGTATTGAAAGTCTAAAACCAAGACTTGATGAAATAGAAACAGAGGTGGCTAAGGTGAAAGGGAATTTTGAAGCAATAGACGATTCCCGATACCCGGTAGAATTCCGGGGGATCAAAATCAAAGAAAAACTTGATTTAGCTAAACAGTTAATCACGGAAGCCGATCGTTTTATCAAACAGGGCAGACCTTTAATCGAAAAGGCTGATTGGCTTTTGGGCAAAGATAAACCAAGAAACTATCTCTTCCTGTTTCAAAACGACGGAGAGTTGAGGCCGACCGGCGGTTTTCTAACTGCTTACGGCATCATCAAAGTTGACAAAGGCAAGTTTTCCCCGCAAGTTTCGGAGGATATTTACGCTCTCGATGAAAGGTTCAACAGCTCAATTCCCGCCCCAAGACCAATCGCGGAATATCATAAAAAAGTTTACTACTGGTACTTAAGAGACATGAATCTTTCTCCGGATTTTCAGGTCTCGGTAGAAGAATTTTTAAACCATTATCGCAAAATTAGGGGTAGCAGCGAGTTTGACGGAGTGGTAGCAATAGACACCCAAGTTTTGGTTGATATTTTAAAAGTTCTCGGTAGAATCGGTGTCCCTGGGTGGGGCAACTTCGAGGCTGAACCGGATGACCGCTGTTGGGGCTGTCCTCAAGTTGTATATCAACTAGAATTGCTCGCCGACAAACCCTTGGCCGCGCTCAGAGAAAACCGCAAGGGATTCTTAGCGCCCCTGATGCACTCAATCATCTCTAACGCCTTAGGTTCCCCGAAAGAAAAAGTGGCTGAGTTGGCGGCCGCAGTCCTGAAAGATCTCAACCAGAAACACATGCTGCTTTATTTTCCGGACGAAAATTTACAGAAGGCAATTATCGGTCTTAAGGTCGCCGGGAAGCTTGATCCTGCCGAAGAAGATTACTTCCATCTTAACAACGCCAACTTTGCCGGAGCAAAGTCTAACCTGTTTATCGAAGAAGAGGTAAAACAAGAGTTTGAGTTTAAAAACGACGGCTCTATCATTAAGAAAGTTACCGTCACCTTTAGAAATAACGCTCCTGCTTCAGACTGCAATCTCGAAAGCGGAGGTCTTTGTTTAAACGGGCTCTATCGCAACTGGTTTAGATTTTACCTTCCCAAAGGGAGCGAGCTAATTAAAATGACCGGATCTGAAGTAGAGCCGGTTATTTACGAGGAGCTGGAAAAGACTGTTTTTGAGGGGTTTTACGGGGATAAATACCCTCTTTATCCCAAAGGAACAACCCGGGTAGCCATTGAATACCAACTTCCTTTTAAGGCCGATAGGGAACCGATTAATTTCCTAATCCAGAAACAGCCGGGGACCAAAGACCAAAAATATGAAATCTGGGTCAATGGTCAAAAACAGCAGGAATTTAACCTCGAAAGTGATAAAACGGTAAATATTTCTCCTTAAAATCAGCAGATGGAAGGTAAAACCAGAAAGCTTGAGGGAATTGTCATCGGCAGAAGAGATTTTTCAGAACACGACAAAATCATCACTCTCGTTACTTCCGAAGAAGGCAAGCTAAGGCTGATCGCTAAGGGAGTCAGAAAAATCAACAGCCGCAGGTTGGGAAAGCTTGAATTAGGCAGCCGGGTCAAAGTCCTCTCAGCCAAGGGCAGGAGCTTCGATCTGATTACCGAGGTTGAGGTAATCGATAGTTGTTTAGAACTCAGAAAAAACCAGACTCTTTTGAATAGTTTAATTTTTCTCTGCGAACTGACTAATGAGCTTTTGCCCGAAAACGACCGAAACGATTCGGTTTATCACCAATTATTGGCTGTCCTTGAAGCGGTTAAAAAGGGCCGCTTAAGGGAAATAGTAATGTTTGAATCCAACCTTCTCGATTCAATCGGCTTTGGCACCACCGGGGAGGAGCAAGGCTTAATCAACTTAAAAGATTGGCAAGGTCTGCATTCAAAACTAAAAGCCAGAATCGAAGCGATCATCGAACGACCTCTCAAAAGTCTTTCTGTTTTCAGTTAACCTTGGTTTATGCTATACTGCGTCGGTTGACAGAAAGAGGCCAGCGCCCTCTTTTTCATAGTTAAGATCCCGGTAGACTGAAACGCCTTGAAACTGGCAAAAACGAGTGAGCTGGGTCAATTCCCGCTAAGTAGGGTGGAACCGCGCGGGTATCTTCTTGATACCTTCGTCCCTAAGGCTTATCATTTCAAGGGAGAAGGTTTATGGACTCCGTAAAAAAAACTGATCGAAAAGAAGATCTTTTGGCCAAGATTGTTTCTCTTTGCAAAAGGAGGGGTTTTGTTTATCCTGGTTCGGAAATTTACGGCGGGCTGGCCAACACCTTTGATTACGGTCCTTTGGGAACGGAAATTTTACGCAATATCAAGTCAGATTGGTGGACCACTTTTGTCAATAAGCGCCGGGACATTTACGGCATTGACGGGGGAATCATTTTGAACAAAAAAGTTTGGGAGGCCTCCGGACACAGCCAGAACTTTATTGATGTTTTAGCCGAATGCAAGAAATGCCACTTAAGGCACCAGCTGGATAAATTGCCAAAATGGGCTAAGACCTGCCCCGATTGCGGGGGAGAACTGACCGAAGCAAGGAAATTCAACCCAATGTTTAAAACCTTCGTCGGTCCTCTTCAAGATGAAGATTCCATTGCTTATCTTCGTCCGGAAACGGCTCAGGCAATTTTTATAAACTTCAATAATATTCTCAACAGTTTCTCGCCTAAATTGCCATTTGGCATTGCTCAAATCGGAAAAGCGTTCCGAAACGAAATTACTTTAGGTAAATTCATTTTCAGAACTCTCGAGTTTGAACAAATGGAAATCGAATATTTTATCCACGAAGAGGACTGGCAAAAATATTTCGCTGAATGGAAAAAGGCAATCTGGGATTGGGCTGTTAGCCTGGGAATTAAAAAAGACAGTTTGCGCTGGCGCAGCCACGAAAAAGAGGAGCTGGCTCACTATTCTAAAAAAACTGAGGATCTGGAGTTTGATTTCGGCGGCGAGTATCGGGAGCTTTATGGTTTCGCCTACAGAACTAATTTTGATCTCAAAAACCACAGTCGCTTTTCCGGGAAGGAACTGCTTTATCGAGAAGAAGGAAAAGAAAGTTTTTATCCCCACGTAGTCGAACCCTCCTTTGGAGTTAACCGAACCTTCCTGGCGATTCTTTATAGCGCTTATCATCAGGAAAAGGATCGATTAGTGCTGAAATTAAGCCCGAAAGTTTCTCCTTACAAAACGGCTGTTTTCCCGCTTTTAGCCAATAAAGAAAAACTTGTCCAAAAAGCAACTATGATTTATCAAGAATTAAATCAAAAATTTACCACCGTCTTCGACGGCATCGGCAATATCGGCAAAAGATACCGTCGGCAAGATGAAATTGGCACTCCCTGGTGCGTCACCATTGATTTTCAAACTCTGGAGAATGAAACTGTCACCGTCAGGGACAGGGACACCATGAAACAGGAAAGAGTGGCGGTCTCCCAGCTGGAGAATTACTTCAAAAAAGCATTGGCCAAGTTCTAAGGAGGCGGTAAACTTTTGACCCAGCTTCCAAGGTTGACAAGCAAGAGGTGATCTCTTAAGGTAGAGGTATTGAATTAAAAATTTTCCACTATTTGAAACATGGCCAAAGGAAAAAAACTGATTTTGATAATTGCGGTTGCGTTAATTTTTTTGATTATCTTTTTTACTTGGTTTTTTGGTTGGGGAACCAAGCGCGAGGGTGATCCGGAAAACAAATTAGTATCAACACCAACTCCGACGGTTACCAAAATAGAAATTACCAAAGAAGAAGAGCCGCAGATCGAGCTGGCGATAAGTTCCGACCGGAGCGGGGCGGCGTTGACCATCAGCGAAATAAGCGATAAGTTTGACCAGTTGGAGTACGAATTAATTTATCTGGCAGAAAGTGACGATCAAGAGATCGAAAGAGGTGTTGCCGGCGGGCCGCTTAAGATCGGCAGCAGCAGGAAAATTAGGGAGGATCTTCTTTTCGGAACCGAAAGCTGTACTACCGGCACCTGCCGGCGCAAAATTGACAAAAACGTCAGCGCCGGAACCCTAACCGTTGACCTAATTACTTCGGAAAACCAATCCTGGACCATTGAAAAATCGTTCGAAATTACTAAAGCCGCTTCCGGCGGTTACCAAGCGGTCTGGAAAGAATAACCTAATTTAAACTTTTCCGATCGGATCGGCACCTTTTTCCATTATCGGCAATCTTTGTCGCAACCATGAGACTCTCCTTTTTTCCCCTTGCTTGATCATGGACTCGGAATCATAAACAAGATCTTTAGCACCTTCTCTCATCTGTCTTAGGAGAGGGGCAAGGCCGACTACGGCGAAGGCTGATAGTCCACACCCTAATGCCCTCCGAGGGTCTCCATTATCAACAAGAGAAGTTACGGCGGCCGCGCCGCCAGCAACAAGGCACCGGGTTACTACTTTCCCTGCTGTTCCTTTCATTATTTCTTTTCCTCCCACTCTTTTATTTTACCATCTTGCCAACTCCTTACCACTTTTGCAACTTTTTCAACCTTTACCCGGATGATTAAAGGGCTTTCCGGTACCGAGGTAAGTCACCCCCGGGATTGAAATCCACCTAACACCCTAAGGGTGACCGTCCGACCAACCCAAGCGCGGATCCGTAATTATAAACTACGAACTTGTTTCAAAACCTTATCTAAACGTCATTCCGGGCTCGACCCGGAATCTGCCCAGATCCTGAATCCCCAGTACCATTCGGTACGGGGCAGGCAAGTTCAGGATGACGACAATAGGTAGTTTTGAAACTGGTTCTACACACGCTTGCGCTCGTGGTCCGCCATGATTCGCTTTAGCAATCCTCTTAAATCTCCCTCTTGACAAGACTCCTCTTTTTATTGCAAAATGGTGACAGTTGGTGGTAAGTGGTGAAAAATGGTGAAATTACTAATTGGACAGTACCGGTCGAAGGTCAGCGCTAAAGGAAGAGTTGCTTTCCCCAAATCATTCAGGGAAATCTTAGGAAATAGGGTTATTCTAACCAGAGGTTACGAAGGCTGTCTGATTGCTGTTTCCGAGGAAAGGTGGCAGACATTAACAGAATCTACCGAAGACAAACCTTTTGTTTTCGGCGCCGCCAGAGACACGGCCAGGTTTTTACTCGGCAACGCTGCTCTGGCAGAACTGGATCCGCAAGGCAGATTCGTTGTTCCGCCGCACTTAAGAGAATACGGTTTATTAACCGAAGAGGCAGTTTTTTTGGGCCTAAGCCGTTATGTTGAAATCTGGGGAAAACGAAAGTGGACTGAGTACCAAAAATACTTAAGTAAGAACATTGATCGGATTTCGGAAGGGCTTAATACGGGAGATGAAAAATAATTTTTATCATCGACCGGTACTTTTAAAAGAGGTCGTCAAAGCTTTGAACGTTAAAAAGGGTGGCAGATACATTGATGCCACCTTAGGATTCGGCGGGCACAGCCGGAAAATTATTAAAAACGGCGGATTGGTTTTGGGAATCGAATGGGACCCCGAAGTTCTGGCAATAACAAAGGAGCGTCTGGCTCTTGAAAAAGAGCCTACCTACCCCGACGCTTCTTCGTTCCGGAACAAGGAAAAAAACCTTGATTCTAACACTATCCGTTTTGTTTTAGGTAATTTTGCTCAAATAGAAGCAATCGCTAAGGAAAACGGATTTTGTCCCGCAGATGGGATTCTTTTCGATCTGGGCATTTCCAGGTGGCACTATAAATTCTCAAAAAGAGGCTTTGCCTTTGACGATCAAACTTTAGATATGAGGATTAATCCCGATCTTCCGGAAACCGCTTTAAATATTGTTAATAGTTATTCCTATGATCAGCTTTACGGAATCCTTGCAGAAACTGTTCAAGAGGAGTTGGCTGGCCCGATTGCTAGAGCTTTGGTTAGCTCCCGTCGCCTAGCGAGAATCGCAACCGCGCGGCAACTCTCTGACTTGGTAGCAGAAGTCTACCAAAAACATCGGCTAAGAAGCAAGATTAGTCCGGCAACTAAGCTTTTTTTGGCATTAAGAAGTTTAGTAAACAACGAGTCTGAAAGTCTTAAATCAGGGCTGACGGGGGCAGTTAAGGTCTTGGCTCCGGGAGGAAAACTTTTAGTAATTACTTTTAATTCCAACGAGGACCGAATCGTTAAAAGGTTTTTAAAATCGGAAAGGTGGAAAGACAGAGCGGAGAAGACAATTCTTATTTTTCCGTCAAGGCAAGAGATAAGGAGTAATCGGCTTTGTCGAAGCGCCAAGTTGAGAGTTTTAATCAAAAAGTAAAAAAATGAAATTAAAAAAAACTCTTTTTATTCTGGTTTCAACCTTGTTAATTGATGTCCTGACCTGTCTGTTAACCAATGCGGATTTAATTAGTATTCAAAAAAAATATTTTCAGCTTGAATCGGAGATAGATCAACTGATGTCAATCAACCAGGCGCTGGAGAAAGAAACTGCCCGCCTCTCTTCAATTGCTAAAATAAATCAACTGGCCGAGTCGGCCGGGCTGGCGCCAAACAAAAGAAGTGTTGTCTTTATCTACCCGGACCAGGTTGCTAAACGTTAAAAAAGATGAAATCAAGCCGCCTTCTTCTCCTTCTCCTTAGCCTCTCCTTTTGTCTTCTCGCCATTCTGACCAGGTTTTTCTACTGGCAGGTCGTCGCCGGCGACGACCTCTCGGCAACTGCTCAAAAACAACGATTTAAAACAGTAGAAGTCTCGGCGCCAAGAGGTAAAATTTACACTTCCGACAACTATCCAATGGTCCTAAACCAAAATCTTTTTTCCCTTTATCTCTATCTGCCCAACTGCCCCTCTTTATCAAGGGAGCTGCCGGAAAAACTACCACCAATTTTTGTTTCCAATTTTCTCGCCCAAGAAGCTTCTCCTTCGGCGGACCTCGACCCGGAAGTTTTAATCGAAAAAGAAAAAGATAAAATCAATCAAAGCCTTGCCTCAGGTAAAAACTGGCTCATTTTAAAAAGGAAGCTAAGTCTAAATTCTAAAAAAGAAATAGAAGATTTAAATCTTAATTGTCTTAGTTTTGAATCGGAAAATTTTAGAGATTATCCTGAAGGCAGTATGTCCGCTCAACTGTTGGGTTTTGTCGGTTTTGACAAAAACGGCAGCCAGAAAGGTTATTTCGGCCTGGAAGGATTTTATGATCAGCAGCTTTCCGGATTGCCGGGATTAATGGTAGAAGAGAAAACCCTAATCGGACAGCCGATCTTTTCTGAAAAAAGATTAAAGGAGTCAGTTAATTCAGGGATGAATCTAAAGCTCTATTTAGATAGAGTGGCTCAATTTATTTTAGAAGAAGAGCTTAAAAAAGGAATCGGGCTCTACGGCGCTGTTTCCGGTTGGGGAGTAATCTTGGATCCCTTAAGCGGCGGCGTTCTGGCGATGGCCGGCTTTCCTAATTACGACCCGGGAAACTATAACCAGTTTTCCGGAGACCTGTTTTCAAATCCGGCTGTTTCCGAAGGGTTTGAACCCGGCTCTATTTTTAAACCCTTAATTATGGCCGCCGCCTTGGAAGAAAAAGTCCTTCGCCCGGAAACCAAATGCGACCGTTGCGCCGGACCGAGAAAAATTGGCGATTACGAGATTAAAACCTGGAACGAAAAATATCACCCCGACTCAACCATGACCGAAGTGATTCAGAACTCAGACAATATCGGCATGGTTTTTGTTTCAGAAAAACTGGGCAAAGAACATCTTCTTAGCTGGTTGAAAAAATTCGGCTTTGGCGAAAAAACAGGTATTGATCTTCAGGGTGAGGCCGGCCTGCCGATTCGTTCTGACAAAGACTGGTATCCTGTTGACTTGGCAACAGTTTCCTTTGGCCAAGGGATCTTAGTTACTCCAATCCAGATAACCAGAGCCTTCTCCGCTCTTGCCAATCAAGGCTGGTTGATAAAACCAAAAGTAGTTCAAAAAATTTGGCTGGAGGACAAAGATATTTTCTTAGCAGAAGAAAATCGGGGGGAGAGAATCATTTCCCCAAATGTGTCCGAAGAAATAAAAAAAATGTTAATCAACGCTGTCGAAAACGGAGAAGCCAAAAACTTTAAACCGGCCAGGTTGGTAATCGCCGGCAAAACCGGCACCGCCCAGATACCGATCAGCGGCCATTACGACCAGGAAAAAACAATTGCCTCATTTATCGGATTTACCCCAGCTGACAACCCCAAATTCGTAATGCTGATTAGCCTAAGGGAGCCGAGCAGTTCTCCTTGGGGTTCGGAAACCGCCGCTCCTGTTTGGTTTAACATCGCTAATCGTTTAACCTATTATTGGCAATTGTTCTAAAATTCGTTTTTTTGATCTAAAAATGACCGCCCATTTTCCTAAAAAAGAAACCGGACCAAAGGTTAAGCCGGCAAAAGGGAAGATTGATAAAAATCTCTTAATTCTTTTGTCGATCCTGATTCTGATCGGTTTATTCCTGATCGGTGATGTTTCCTTAATAGAAGCGGAGGTCAAATTTGGGGATAGGTTTCACTTTTTGAAACGGCAATCTACCTGGGTAATCATAGGCAGTGGTTTGTGTTTTCTCACTGCTAAAATAGATTACTCCGTCATCAGAAAGTTCGCCAGGCCTTTCTTTATTCTAAGCCTCTTTCCTTTATTATTGCTGTTAATTCCCGGGGTGGGAGTAACTGTCTACGGAGCTAAAAGGTGGTTTGATTTAGGTTTTATAAACTTCCAACCAGTAGAATTAGTAAAACTTTCTTCGATAATATACTTCTCCTCTTTAGCTGTTTCTGAAGAGAAAAAAACAGTCTGGCAACAATTAATCATTCTTTTAATTCCCGGTCTCTTAGTCCTAATCGAACCGGATTTTGGCTCGCTGGTTCTTTTGGTTAGCAGTGTCGGTTTGATTTGGTTCCTGGCCGAGGAAAACTTAATTCAGCTCTTCTTGTTAATCGTTAGCGGTTTGTTAATCGGAGGTTTGTTAATTTTTACCTCGCCTTATCGAACTGAAAGAGTCATGGGGCTGGTCAACCCTTTCCACGACCCTCAAGACAAGTCTTATCATGTCTATCAACTGGTTTTAACTCTAGGCTCCGGTGGCTGGTTTGGCCGGGGGATGGGGAATTCACGTCAAAAATACCAATATCTTCCGGAAGCAACCACCGACTCAATTGTAGCTTTGATGGCAGAAGAGTTTGGTTTCCTGGGAATTTTCCTTTTTTTACTCCTATTCGCCTTGTTTGTTTTTCGCTGTTTTAGGGTCGCCCGACTGGCTCCGGATCCTTTCTGTCAACTCCTGGCGGCCGGAATCACCGGACTAATCGCTTTTCAGAGTATAATAAACTTGGGAGCGGTAGCCGTCTTACTTCCGTTAACCGGGATGCCTTTCCCGTTTATTTCCTACGGCGGCTCCTCCTTAATCACTCTGATGACAGCGATGGGGATCCTGTTCAATATTTCCCGTTACCAAAACAAAAAATGGTTAAAAAAATCGTAATTACCGGCGGCCACGCCACCCCAGCTTTAGCGGTGATAGAAAAAATTAAAAACGACCGGGAACGGCCAAAAATTTTTTATTTGGGCAGAAAGTATGTTTTTGACAACTCAAAAAAAATTTCCTTTGAGTACCGGCAACTGGCCAATCAAGATCAGATCGAGTTTGTTAATCTTGACGCCGGGCGACTTCCCAGACAGTTTACCTGGCATTCAATCATCAGCTTGCTGAAAATACCAACAGGATTGGTTCAGTCTTTCTATTGGCTGGCCAAAATCAATCCGGAGGTAATTATCTCTTTTGGGGGCTACCTATCTACTCCGGCGGTAGTTGCCGGCTGGTTTTTGAGAGTTCCCTCGGTCAGCCATGAGCAAACCAGGTCGATAGGCTTAGCCAACAAAATTAATTCCTTATTTTCTGAAAAAGTAGCTGTTTCCTTTCCGGAAGTCCTAAAACAGCTTCCAAAAAAGAAAGGGGTTTTAACCGGTAATCCGATTGGTCAAAAAAAATTTTCTCCTTCACCGAAAAGCGCTATCTTCAAGTTCGTTTCCGGGGCTAAAAAGCCGCTTCTTTTTATTACCGGAGGCAAGTCGGGTTCCCAAATAATAAACTCAACCATCCACCAAGCCTTACCGGAACTGGAAAAAAAATTCGCGGTTATCCATCAAATCGGCGTCGATGATTATCCCGCCCGGCAAGGGAAAGAAGGGTATCTGAAAATCAGGTTCGTTGAAGCTTCGTACTTCGACTGGCTTCTTTCCCGGGTTCAACTGGTCGTCTCCCGTTCCGGCGCCAACATCGTTTTGCGATTAGCCCTTTTTAAAAAAAGGGCAGTTTTAATTCCAATTCCACGGACTTCCGGAGATGAACAAAATAAAAACGCTGAGTTTCTAAAAAGCTTAAACCTGGCCGTAATCTTAAAACAAAACGAACTAAACAAAATAAATCTTATCAAATCAATAGAAAAAGCCTCACAACTTAAAATTAGTCCGAAATATCCTCCCTGGTGGTCAAGGGTAGACCCAACCCTGGCAGCCGAAAAAATTTGGCGCTTAGCCAAGGAGCTTGGCTGGTAAATGACCCTAAAGAGGTTTCTCTCTGCCGTGATAATTTCCAGTATCGTTCTTTTTTTAGAGTTCAAAGTAATCCCTTTTGTTTTAAAGAAAACCAATCTTTTCCGTCCAAAAATTATCTCCCCGGTAGCCGAAGCTCAAAAGTCAAAGTTTGAGCTAAAATACGCCCTCCTGGATTCTCAAATTTCCCTCTGGCAAGGCCCGTTTGTTCTGGAAGGAATCGGAGGGATCGAAGTCTTAATTGTAGAAAAGGGCAGACCGATTAAAATCATTTTTTCCTCGGAAAGAGACCCAAGATCACAGCTTGCCTCTTTACAACTGATTTTAAAAGAGTCTAAAATGTTAGAAGCTATTAAAAATGGCCCCCCACCCAAGTTGATTGATTTAACCGGGGACAAACCTTATGTCTCGTTCTAATTTAATTGTCGGTGTTGACATCGGCAGCAGTAAAATAGTCACCCTGGTCGCCCAGCACTTTCCGGAAGAAGAAAGGACTAACATCATCGGGGTTTCAAATTTTCCTGCTGAAGGAATTAAAAAAGGCCAGGTGGTAGACATTGACCGAGCTTCTGAGTCGCTAATCCAGAGTGTTGAGTCAGCCGAAAGGATGGCCGGTTATTCAATTTCCGAAGCCTTTATTTCTTTCTCCGCCCCCCATATTGAGTCGATTAATTCTCAGGGAGTAGTGGCAGTATCCGATCCAAAAGAAGAAATTATCGAAGAAGATGTTGAAAGGGTAGTTGAAGCCGCTAGAGCAGTCTCCCTGCCCTCGTCAAGGGAAATTATTCACGTTATCCCCCGTAATTTCTCTGTTGACGGGCAAAAAGGAGTAGACAACCCCATCGGCATGAGCGGCGTCCGCCTGGAAGTAGAATCGCACATCGTTACCGCCTCCTCGCCGGCAATGAAAAATCTGGCTAAATGCATTGACGAAGCCGGAGTTAAAATCTCTGCCTTTGTTTTCAGCGGCTTTGCTGTTGCCGAAGCGGTTTTAACTCCGACCGAAAGGGAGCTAGGCGTAATTCTGGTTGACATTGGCAGCAGTGTCACCACAATAACTATTTACACCGAAGGAGCTCCCTGTTTTTCAAAAGTGCTTCCGGTCGGTGCCAAAAATGTCACTAATGATTTAGCCATAGGGCTCAGGCTTTCCTTAGATCAGGCAGAAAAACTAAAATTGATCTTGGAAAAATATAAAGATGAAGATGCCGATATTTCCCTTAAAGAGCTGGGGATCGATTCCGAGGAAAAAAAGATCTCGCTTAAAACCGCGATCAACGGTATTGTCGCTCCACGACTAGACGAAATCTTTTTCCTGATTAAAGAAGAGGTCAAACAAAGCGGTTTCGGAGGAGCAACTCCGGCAGGCTTAGTTTTAGTCGGAGGCGGAGCCAAAACAATTAGAGCCAAATACAGTTGTCAAAAAACCTTGGGTTTACCGGTAAGAATTGGCGTCCCGGAAAAACTAGGCGGTATCATTGATGATCTGATCTCACCGGAGTACGCCTCGTCTTTAGGTCTGATTCTTTATGGTATCAAACAGGGTCGTTCCCAAAAAGTTTTATCAAAAGGGGTTTTTAGTTTTGGTAAAATAGGTAAGAAACTATCGGTCAAGGGGGCGATACAAAAACTGTTTGAAACATTAAAACCCCTCTTGCCATAAAAAATGGCCTTGGTTAATCCAATCCCCAGTCAAATTGCCAGAATAAGAGTTGTCGGCATTGGCGGCGGCGGCGGCAACGCGGTCAACTATATGGTTAGTGACAACCGAACCGGTGGGATTGAATTCATCGTGGTCAACACCGACGCTCAAGCTTTACTAGCTTCGAAGGCGGAGACAAAAATCCAAATCGGTGAAAAGGTCACTCGCGGACTCGGATCCGGCGGCAACCCGAAAACCGGTCGGGAGGCGGCAGAGGAATCCAAGGAAAAAATCAAAGACCTGCTTCGGGGCTCCGACATGGTCTTTATCGCCGGAGGCATGGGGGGCGGCACTGCCAGCGGCAGCGCTCCGGTAATCGCCCAACTGGCTAAAGAAGAGCTTGGAATTCTAACTGTGGCCGTGGTCACTAAACCATTCTTTTTCGAAGGTACCAGAAGAATGGTCATTGCCGAAGAATCGATCGATAAACTAAGAGAGAAGGTAGACACCCTAATCGTAGTCCCAAACCAGAAGTTGTTGGAAGTTTCCACAGAAAAAACAACCCTCTTAGACGCATTCAAGCTGGCCGATTCGGTCCTCGCCAACGGCGTTCGCGGCATTTCCGATTTAATTACCGTCTCCGGACTAATCAACCTAGACTTTGCCGACGTCCGCTCGGTAATGGAAAACGCCGGCACCGCTCTCTTGGGGGTCGGCTCCGCCTCAGGAGAAAACCGCGCCCAAGAGGCGGTTCTAAAAGCAATTTCGTCCGAGTTGCTCGACGTTACTATCGAAGGCGCCCGAGGAGTGCTTCTTAACATTTGCGGAGGAGCTGACCTTACTATGGCCGAAGTAGAAAAAGCGGCCAAAACAATCAGCAGTCAAGTAGGAGGCGACGCCAACATCTTCTTTGGCGCCAGTATCGACCCTTCAATAAAAGGAGTAAAGATCACTGTTGTCGCCACCGGTTTTGACGAAACCAGAAAAGCCCTGGCTGGATTGGTTAAACCCAAACAGGAGCTGGGGATCTCCGGTTCCGAAACCGACTTTTTTAAAAACGAAGACGCCGTCTTCCCGAGTACTGGCCAAGGAAAGAGTTCGTTCAAAAAAAACAAGAAAAACAAGAAAAAAACTAAATCACCCCTTTTTACCCAAGATCTTCCTGAGGGGGTTGAGATTGTCGACGAGTTTGACATCCCTTCTTTTCTAAGAAAAAGGAGTTAGCTTTTGAAAATAAACTATGTTTTCTATCCTGGGACTCTTCTGCCTGAATTTATTAATGCTTTGGGGACTGGATAAAAATCTTTTTTGGCGCCAGCTTCTTTTTTGGCTGGTTGGTTTGCTCTTTTTCTTACTGGTTAAAACTATCAGCGCCCGAAGATTTTTCTTGCCAAAAAAAAGAGTTTATCTTTCAATCCTCCTTTTTTTAGCGCTGCCTCTGCTCTTCGGGCGAGTCGTCAGAGGTTCGTCCCGCTGGCTGGAAGTAGGTATTTTCTCGGTCCAACCGTCAGAATTAATTAAACCGTTTCTAATCGGCGTCTTTGCTTCTTTCCTAAGCAATGGGGTCAAAGATTTCAAAAAATTCTTAGCCCTGATTCTTCTGATTTTCCTGCCGGTTTTTTTAATTTTAATTCAGCCCGATTTGGGTAGCGCTGCGATTGTCTTGGTCAGCCTCTTCTCTTTAGTTTTCATTGCCAATCCAAACCTTCGCTGGTGGCTGCCCCTGATTGCCGGACTGGGCTTAGTCCTGATTCTGGCAGGAAACAGTATCTTTGAACCCTACCAAATAGACAGAATCAAGGGGTTTCTAAACCCGGAGCAAGACCCTTTGGGAAAAGGATACAATCTTATTCAAGCAAAATTAGCTATCGGCGGCGGCGGCTGGTTCGGACGCGGTTTTGGTTTAGGCAGACAAACACAGTTATCCTTCCTGCCGGAAAAACAAACCGATTTTATTTTTGCCTCGCTTGCCGAAGAACTTGGCTTTTTTGGAGTTGTCTTTACTCTTTGGTTTTACTGGCTTTTCTTTAACCGGCTGATTAAGAAAATTTCCCAATCGGAAACCGGCTTCTGGTTTTTCCTTAGGAGTGGGATTTTCCTCCAAATCTTTTTGCAAACGGTAATAAATTTGGCCATGAATCTCCAACTCTTCCCGGTCGTCGGAGTACCTTTACCTTTCCTTTCCTACGGAGGCTCATCTTTATTTTCAACTTTTCTTTCTTTAGGCTTTTTTCTGTAAACATAAAGGCCATTTTTATCAACCCCTGCTTGTAGAATTAAAGCTGAATATTGTATAATCAGTTCCACTATGATTTACGCTGTGGTTGACTTTAAAGGAACTCAGATTAAAGTCACTGAAGGAGATCAGGTTAAAGTTCCCAGACTGGAACAGAAAGAGGGGACAGGGTTCAAAATTGAAAATGTCCTGCTGATTAATCACGACGGCAAGGTGGAACTGGGAACGCCTTTAATTAAGAACGCGCTGATTAACGCCACTGTTTTAGAGCATTTTAAGGGTAAAAAAATCCGAGTTGCCACCTACAAAGCAAAATCCCGCTACCGCCGGGTTAAAGGTTTTAGACCTCAGTTAACCAAAATTGCCATAAATTCAATCAGTCTTTCGCCGGAAAAAGCGATCAAGAAAGCAAAAGCCGTTTCTGAAAAGAAAGCCAGCCCTAAAACTAAAAAATCTTAAGTTTAAATCAAGTAAAAAATGTCAAAAACAAAAGCTAAAGGTAAGGTTTCCCAAAAAGCGGCCAGACCAGGAAAGAGACTGGGTTTAAAAATTGCCGGCGGCCAAAAAGTTGGAACCGGAATGATTTTGGTTCGACAAAGAGGCTCCTCTTTTCACCCTGGAATAGGCGCCAAAATGGGGCGTGATTTCACCATTTTCGCCTTAAGGAACGGTATTGTTAAATTCAAAACCGAAAAAGGCAGGAAATTAGTCTGTGTTTACTAGTGGATGCAAAACCTCCTAAATAGCTACAAAAATCTTGATCCCCTTGCCCGCGGTCTTCTGTTTCAAAAAATCAAAGAAAGAGAGAAAACCAGTTATCAGCAAATCGCTAAAAAGTTAAGTAAAAGCCCTTCTTATGTAGTCAACTCCGTCAGACTCCTTAGTTTGCCTATGGCGATCAAAGACGGCCTCCTGGGAGGGTTAATTAGCGAAGGCCACGCCCGGGCCTTAATCCCGATTAAAAGCCAGAGAGAATGTGTTGAAGTTTACAAGAAAATCTTAATCTCTCACGCCTCAGTCAGAGAAGCGGAGGAGTTGGTCCGGCAAAAAACTAAGGGGGAGAAAAAAGACCTTAACGAAAAACAGCTGGCGCAAATGAAAAAATACTTTGAAAAACTGTTTGGGGAAGCTTTCTCTTCCGCAAAAATCAAATACCGGAGAAAAGAAGTAGACGTTGTTTTAACGAAATAACTCTTCTATCTGCCGACCCAAAATTTAGCTAATATCCTTCGGAGTGACCGACGATCCCCA
Source organism: uncultured Gammaproteobacteria bacterium (assembly GCA_964634805.1). Classification (GTDB taxonomy): domain Bacteria; phylum Patescibacteriota; class Microgenomatia; order UBA12405; family JAHJSD01; genus JAHJSD01. Next base: position 749 of record CAZWLF010000002.1, on the reverse strand, counting down.
GACGGTTAAGGGGCCAATAACGGATTAGGGCCCGGCCAACAATATTTTCTTTCGGAACCGGGCCAAATTCCCGCCCGTCCCGTGAATGGGGCCGGTTATCGCCTAAAAAGAGATACTCTCCCGGAGGAATAATTACCGATCTGCCATCCCGAAGGTAACTGCCCGGGTTTGTCGGATAATCGGAAGGAATATAATCTTCTCGCAGTGGGTTTCCGTTGATCCAGATCTGGTCCTCGACAATTTTAACCGTATCTCCAGGAAGGCCGATCACTCTTTTAATATATTCGCACTCGTTCTCGGAACAAGGCTCGCTTGGCGGAGCTTTAAAAACAACCACTTCGCCTCTGGCCGGCTCTTTGAAACGATAACTAATTTTTTCGGTCAAAATAAATTCTTTATCGTAAAAATTGGGGTACATTGAACTGCCGTGAACCTGGTTCGGCTGAGCCACAAAAAGATAAAGAAGAACAAAAACCGATAAAGCCAGCACCAGGGCCTGAACCGAGTCTAGTATAAAACCGAATATTTTCCTGAGCATGGCTGAGTCTTAGTTTATTTGTTTTGTTATAATAATTCAAGAAGCAGAAGGATGCTAAAGACCGTGTAGCTCAGTTGGTTAGAGCGCTTCGTTCACATCGAAGAGGTCCCAGGTTCAAGTCCCGGCACGGTCACCATTTTGGAAATTGCGGATTGATTGGGTGCGGCGCTCGCAACGCCAGCGTCCGATGCGAGCGCCGCAAAGGGAAAAT
>CAZWLF010000001.1:0-30643 GCA_964634805.1 uncultured Gammaproteobacteria bacterium | reverse complement strand
TTGGCTTAAACCAGAAGGTTTAAATCCTCTAATCATTCGAATCATTGGAAGATTTTTTTAAGCCAACTTGGAGAGGGCCGATTCCAGTCGTAAGAGAGTTTCTTTTTTGCCGATTAAAGATAAAGACTCGATAATCGGCGGAGTGATTTTTTTACCGCAAATAGCGATTCGGAAAACCATAAAGAAACTGCCGGTGTTCCAGCGATTATCTTTAATTAACTTCAGAAATTCCTCTTGGAGTTTTTCCGTTTCTATCCCCCCTTGCTCCACAATCGCCCTTGCTTTTTCCAGCATCTGTCTGATAACCTCCTTAGTCAACCCTTTAACCAATAGCAAATCCGGGCAGTAATCAACTTTTTGAGCAACAAACTCAAGAATCTCGGAAGCTTCTTTTAAAGTTTTAATTCTCTCTTTGATTAAAGGCACTGCCGCTAAAATTTTACCTTCAGCCATCCCCGGTAAAAATGGCGCCAAAAACTTAGCCAGTTCAGTATCGGTTTTATTTCTGATATAAACTCCGTTCATCCATTCCAGTTTTACCAAATCAAAAACCGGCCCGATTGGGGAAACGTCTCTTAAGTCAAAGAGTTTGACAAACTCACTAAAAGGAAAAAATTCCTTTTCTTCCGGGTGGGACCAGCCCAAAAGAGACAAAAAATTAAGCAATGCTTCGGGCAAAAACCCCTGATCAATGTACCAATCCAAAGAAGTGTGACCATGGCGCTTGCTCATTTTGCTCCGGTCCGGATTTCTCAAATTGGCGGTATGAACAATAGTCGGCATTTTCCAGCCAAAATAGCGGTAAAGCAAAACGTGTTTCGGCGCCGAAGAAAGCCATTCTTCGCCGCGGACAACATGGGAAATTTTCATCAAATGGTCGTCTACCACTACCGCCAGATGATAAGTAGGAAATCCGTCGGCTTTTAAAAGAACCTGGTCGTCAATCAAATTACTCTCAAAAACAACTTTGCCGCGGACCAAGTCGTCAACAACAATTTTTTCATGGTCAGGAATCTTCATCCTGATCACATATTTTTCACCGCTTTTTACCCTCTGCTCCGCCTCTTCTTTGGAAATTTTGCAACAAAGACGGTCGTATTTAGGCAGTCTTTTTTTTCTTTTTTGTTCCTCTCTTAGCTCTTCCAGCCTCTTTGGAGTACAGAAACAATAGTAGGCATCACCTTGATGAACTAACCGGCAAGCATATTTTTGGTAAATTTCCAGTCTTTCCGATTGGCGATAAGGACCGTATTCACCGCCGCGCTCCGGACTTTCGTCCGGAACCAATCCGGTCCAGTTTAAACCTTGGTAAATTTTTTCTTCTGCCTGGTCCACTTGCCTTTTCTGGTCGGTATCTTCTATCCGGAGAATAAAACTGCCTTGGTTTTTTTTGGCAAAAGCGTAATCCAGCATCGCCCCGTAGATATTGCCGATATGGACAAAACCGGTCGGACTGGGAGCAAACCTGGTTCTAACGGGAAAATCAAAAGATTCTTTCTTCCGGTTCTGTCGGGAAGTTAATTTCATGTTTGAATTTTAACACACCTAAATTGTATACTAAAATGATGTCCCAACTGACGGTTGTTTCCTACTATACCCGGAAGATTATTAAAATTAGCGCCACGCTCTTGGTTCTTTTTTTTGTTTCGAAAATAAGTATCAATCTTTTCACTGTTTACTGGAGAATGATTCACCCGATCCCGCCGCCGCCGCCGGATACCGCCTTCGGCAAACTGCCAAGAATAAACTTCCCAAAAGAAGCAATTCTAAAACCAAAAAGTTTCCAGCTGGAAACCGCTGACGGGGAACTGCCCAAAGATATCCCTTTTACCGAAAAAGTTTATTTTGTCCCTCAGGAAAGGGGCAAATTTCTTTCTTTGGAAAAGGCAACCGAATTAGCCAGGGCGTTGGGGTTTAAAGAGGATCCACAAAAAATAGAGGAGGATATTTTCCTTTTTGAAAACCCAGGACAAAGAACTTCACTGACAGTTGATGTCTTAACCGGAAATTTTGAATACACTTACGCTTATTTAGAAGACCAAACTTTGATCAACCCGCCTTCGCTTCCCAAAGAGGCGGACACAGTCAGCATTGCCAGAAATTTTCTGGGCAAGGCTTCACGGTTAAGCGATGAGCTTAAAGACGGTGAGTACCGGCTCAGTTATTGGAAGATAAGCAGCGACCAGCTAATTAACGCCTTAGCCGCTTCCGAAGCCGATTTTGTCAGAGCAGATGTTTTTAGAAAAAAAGTGGATGACAAATATCCTGTAGTCTCTCCGAGAGCAGACAAAAGTTTGGTTTCGCTATTGATTTCCGGGTTTAGAATTCAAAACGAACAAGTGGTAGAGGCAAAATACCTCCACTTCGAAAGCGATCCGGAAAAATACGGCCGTTACCCGATCAAAACGGTTGACCAGGCTTGGGAAGAACTCAAAGCAGGCAATTACTATCTTGCCTCCTACGGCGGCGGACAAAAAGACGTTAGCGTTAAGATAAGAAGAGTTTATTTCGCCTATTTCGACCCCTATTTTGCTGACCAATTTTTACAGCCGGTGGTTGTTTTTCAAGGGGACGATGATTTTTACGGCTATGTTTCCGCAGTTTCTTCCGAGTGGTTGGAATAAGAAGCCAAAAGTCAAAATTCAAATCTTAAAATTACAGAGTGTATAGGTAGTCAGATAGTCAAGCGGTTAAATGGAGCCCCGCAGGCTAATGTCCATGGCACCCCCAATTGCTTTATCGGGGTTGGCGCCGGAGCAAGAGAGAAATAACCAATAAACTACACGATGAGCTTACGCCAGAGGTTTTCGCTATCTTGGAATATTTATCACACACCGGGTGTGTGATAAATAAAAACTAAAGCTCTTTCCAGAAAACGTTTTCCTTTGCCCATTCAACCAGCTTTTTAGTTTCACCAAAACGGTCTTCACTGCCCAAAATTACCGTAATCAAACGGCGGTCTTTGAAGTCTACCAAACCGACAAAACACTCACCGGACAAAGGAGTCCAGCCGGTTTTGACCCCTTTAATCTCTTCCATGCCTAAAAGCTCATTGGTAGTCTCCAAATCATGAGTAATCGCGCCAGCGGTGTCAGTAACAGTAATCTTATCCAACCGGACTGCGTCGCTAAAAATATTATTTCTTAAGGCCCATCTGGTTAGATTAGCCAAATCAAAAACAGTAGAATAGTGGTCTTCGTCTTCTTCCCCGTCAAAGTTAACAAAATGAGTGTCGTTTAAATTCTCCTGAGAAGCAACCTGGTTCATTCTGACGATAAACTTTTGAATTTTTTCCTCAGTCTGACCGGCCAGGACAAAAGCGGCATCGTTAGCAGAATGAACCAGAAGACCATAAATTAAGTTTTTAACCGTGATTTTCTCGCCCGATTCCAACCCCATAACTTTACCGACAGGATAAGGGTTGATAACAGTGACCACCTCGTCAACCGGATAGGTTTCCAGGGCAGTTATTGCCGTAACCATTTTGGTAATCGAAGCGGGATTAAGCTTAAGACGAGGCTCTTTTTCGAATAAAACCGTTCCCGAGTCGGCATCAATTACTATCGCCGACTTGGCGTTAATCTGCGGAAAAGAAACCGGCTCTTCGAGCAAGGGCAAGGGCTCTTCTTTAAAAACCAAATTGTACTTCCTCCAAAACAAAAAGCTTTTCAATAATAAAAGCGTGCCAAAAAGAATTAAAAGCAAAGCCCAAGGCCAGACGGTTTTTTTAAAAATCATAAAACAGAGAAACTAATTTGGGTTAGGAAGAAAAGTCCGCTTTTTCCGGCTCGACCAGTTTAAGCCAATCGTCATAACTGATGATAATTGACTTAGTATGCAATCCGGCGTTAAAAGCGATTTGTTTATTCTCCGCCAAACTTTTATCAACCCATGTTTTCAGCCCGATTAAACTGCCGAAGGGCGGAACAGCGCCGATTTTAGTTCCGGATATTTGCTCCACCTCGGAAGCGCTGGCCATTTTTAGCTTTTTAACTTTCAGCAATTTTTTCAGCTTTTCAAGATTAACTTCATAAGCGGCGGAAATGACAATTAAAACCGGCTTTTTGTCAGCAAACATGATCAGAGCCTTGGCCCCTTGCTCCAATTTGGTTCCCCTGGCTTCAGCCGCTTCCTGGCTGGTATAAACCGGTTTGTGATTACAAAGCTGGTAATTAATATTGTTATCCGCAAGAAGGTCAACCAATTCGGCGAAAAGGCTTTTGGTTTCTTCACCGGGTTTTTGGCCGATGGTCGAAAGTCTGGCATCGACCCGCTCTAAATCCCTGGGGTAAAGAGTTGCTTCCCTGATATTGGACAAGCCCAAAATATTTTGAGTGACTCTCTCCAGCCCTAAGCAAAAACCGCCCTCGGGGGGCATGCCATAACGAAACGCCTGTAAATATGGAATTTCAAAATCTTCCGGATTGGCGCCCATTTTTTTAATATTAGCGGAAAGAACATTAAAATCATTGATTCTTTGGCCGCCGGTGATCCACTCCACTCCTCGGCCGATCAGATCGAAACTCAAAGTTTCTTCCGGGTTTTCCAAATCCTGGTAGGTATACCAAGGTCTTTTCTTGGTTGGATAATGGCTGATGAAAACTAACTCACTGCCGTGTTCTTCTTCCGCCCAGCGGCAAATTTCCCTTTCTCCTTCCGGGTCCATGTCCGGCTCCCCCCTAATATCCCGGCCTGTCCTTTTGAAAATTATTTCTTGGGCTTCGGACAATTTTACTCTCGGCGTTTCCTCTACTGTTTTAGGGATAGTTGTGCCAAAATTTGCTAAAACATCTGGATGTTCTTTTTCTATTTCGGCAAAAATCGCTTTGACTAATTTATCTGCGGTTTCAACTACGTCCAACCAGCTGTCGATAAAACCCATCTCAACATCCATACCAACATATTCAGTCATGTGTCTGGTAGTAACACTCGGCTCTGCCCGATAAGCATGGGCCAGAGTGAAAACCCGTTCAAAGACAGAAACCATGATCTGTTTATAAAACTGAGGGCTTTGGGCTAAATAGGCTTTGTAGCCAAAATAATCAATCGGGAAAACCTGCGAGCCGCCTTCAGTGGCGGTGGCAACAATTGTCGGTGCTTGGAATTCGGTAAAGCCATTGTCCACCATGTGCTTCCTGAAAGCCTTGACAATAGTGGACTGAACCCGGAAAATGTCAGCGATTTTCTTGTTTCTTAATGAAGCGGCCCGATAGTCTAACAAAATAGGCAAAGAAACATCCAAACTGGGTTGGTGAATATCAAAAGGAAGGTCTTTTGCTTCCGCTAAAATGGCTAACTTCTCAACCTCGAGCTCGATTTCTCCGGTAATTATCTTCGGGTTAAAATATTTTTCTTCTCTTTTCTTAACTAAACCTTCAATTCCGACTACAAATTCCGGATTCAGTTTGGCAATTTCTTTTCCCCCGACTACCTGAATCATTCCAGACCTATCCCGGATATCAGCAAAAGCTAATTTGCCATGACTCCGGACACTATTTACCCAGCCGGAGATTGCCACTTTTCCACCAACACGTGAAACGGTGTCTTTTATCAGTGTTCGTTTCATTTTTTACTCCTTAGTTAAACTTTAACAAATTTTGGCCCAATAAAAAACCCTCGCCCATATCAACCAGAACAAACTGATTGACAGGGGCGAGGATTTAGGTGAGTTCGCGGTGCCACCCTGCTTCTTCCGACGTAACGTCGGAACTCGTTTAACGCTGTTACGGGCGCGCCCGGAAGGCTCTACTTTCCCGCCGAATGCGGGGTTTCTTCCTTCAACTCCCCTGGGTCACAAACAGGATCGTTGTTTTTCTCGATTGATATTATAACGGAGGTTGGAGCTTAAATTCAAGCAGGATCATCACAATTCTGGATCGCTTCAACCCCGATGTGTCAACCTATCCCACACCTGGTGTGGATATACTGGTGTGGATATAAGTGTAACGATTTGCGACCTATGAATTTTATTTCACTACTTTATTTTTTGCCTTTTTTATTTCAGCAGGGTCCTCAAGCAACACACCCTTGTGTAATTTGTAAAGAAACGGTATCACCCCACAACTTTCGCAGACTCCCCAACAACATTTACCGCCATTCTCCCGAGACAGTTTATGACACAGAGCAAGCTCTCTTTTGAACACCTCCTTATCTATGATATTTTTCTGTAGCCCAGTCCCGCAGGATAATTTGCTCATAGGTTTCCTCCTAATAAATTAATAACTCCGGAAAGATCCTCTATCTCACCAGGGGTGTGACAAGCTGTAATAGTAAGCTGATCAGAACCCACCGTTAATCAAGAGAGTTATATTCTTTTTTCCACCCAATGTTTCCTTTATCAAATGCAGCTTTCAGCTTTCTTTTAACGATTTTCAACATACTTGACAATTCGGGAAACGATTTTACAGATTTATTTGCGTAATTCGCAGTAAACTCTGGTTTATCGTAAATTTCATAACCGCTTTCTGCTAATTGAGTTAAAGTTTCAATCTTGTCCAAGGCTTTCACAAATTTAGCTTCCTTTGTCTTATTATCATTATATTCATGCCACAAACCTGAAATCTCTTTACCGATAACTTCCGGAAGAGTTTTTTGAAGATTTATAATCGCTTCAATTTCTTGTCTTTCTTTTTCACTTTTAGAGAATTTTCCTTCAGCAATTAACATTGCATTGATATCTCCAGTTAACGCTTCTGCGAGATCATGAACTAAGGCAATTTTGATTGCTCTGTTCACATCAACATTCAATCTCAATTCATCAGCAATTATGAAAGTAATTAAGGCTAATCTCCAAGAATGTTCAGCGCTGGATTCTTTTCTTCCGGAAGTTGTTTTGATACATCTTAAAGTAGATTTCAGATTTTCAATTTTATGCAAAAAGTTGAATATTTTTTCTAAGTTTTCCGAATTGTTTTGTGCCATGGTGTTTTGATAAAGATTGAATTATATAAAACTTCTTGTGTAGGTAGGCGTAGGGTGGCTTCGTTTAATGGACAGCGGCATCATCCGACGCCCTGAAGAAATTGTATACCATTTTGAAAGAATTTTGCATACCCGGTGTAGAGTATCTCGGAGTCAACTCCCGATGTGTCAACCTATCCCACACCTGGTGTGTAATTTCTTAATGAGGTTAATAAGACCAACAGGGAAGGGTGGGAAAGATGGGTGCTTGTATATCCTTACCAATCAATCCGCTTTTCTTAGGTCTTTGATTTTCAACTGGATTGTTTCTCTGTCCCGCCAGCGGTTCAAATTTAAGCTGGCAACCAAGTCAACAAAATCGCCTGTGAGCAAATCTTGCCAAAAATCTCCCCAGCCGAAACCGATCGCTTCGGCAACCACTCTTTCTACCGCTTTTGTCTCCGGGTCATCTAACCAAAGCTTTAAATGCTGTCTTCCCGATCCCAAGGCCTGGCATTTAACCACTCTGGCTTTTTTAATTAAAAACAGCGGCTCCGGGTTACCCAACCCAAATGGCGCCAGTTCTTGAATCAAGCGGTAAAGCTTTTTGCCAATTAAAGAAACATCTATAAAAAAATCTATTTTTAATTCAGGAGCTAAATCTTTGGTCTTAATTTCCTTTTCGGCCATTTTTTTCAATTGACTGATAAACTTTTTTATTTTCGAAGTTTCGATGGTAAAACCGGCCGCCATGGGATGGCCGCCGGCGTCAATTAAAAAAGAATCTGCCCTTCTGATAAAGTCGATGATGTTAAAACCGTTAACCGACCGGGCCGAACCGCGGCTGATTTTTTCTCCTTTGGAAATTACGATTGAGGGGCGGTAAAATTCTTCGGTCAGTTTGCCAGCAATCAAACCGATCACTCCGGGATGGTAAGACTCGTCGACAGCAAAAATCATTTTCTGCAGGGAAAGAGGATTCTTTTTTTTGGCATCGTCCAAACCATCAACCGTTAGCTTCTGACGCTCAGAGTTGATTGCTTCGAGTTTTTCTACCAATTCCTTCGCCCTAGCCGCCTTTTTGGTGCAAAGCAGTCTTAAGCCGTCAACCGCGTCAGAGAGCCGGCCGGCCGCATTTAATCTTGGCGCCAGAATAAAAGAAACATGCCAGGGAAGAAGTTCGTCATTATTACTGATACCGCCCTTTTGCTTGAGCAGTTTTAAACCAACCCGGTTAGTTTTTGACAGCTCTCTAATGCCATACTTAACAAAACTCCGATTAATCCCTAATAAAGGAAGCATATCAGCGATAGTGCCCAAAGCAACCAATTCTAAAGACCGATAACCGAAAAAAGAGGCCAAAAACCAGGCAACGCCGCTGCCGGCCAGTTCGGCGCTATGGACAATAACATCGGCAGGAGGGAGTTTGTCTAAAGCAAGGTGATGATCTGTAATGATTGTTTTAATCCCCAAATCTTTGGCCGCCTTGATCCCGTCGAAGGCGACAATGCCGTTGTCAACTGTAATAATCAAACCTAAGTTTGGGTATTTTTTCTTTAATTTTTTCACCGAGTCCGGATTGATGCCGTAACCGTCTTCTTCCCGGTGAGGCAGAAACGGAATTGCGTCGTAACCTTTAGCCCAGAGCGCCTCCCAAACAATTGCTGTTGAAGACAGGCCGTCGGCATCATAGTCGCCGTAGACGACAATCTTCTCTTTTTTGAATTTTTTGATCAGATCACCCGCCCGAACCAAAGAAGTTTTAGCAATGCCTGCTTTAGCCGGAGTAATTTTAGAAGGGTGGGTCGGGTTCAAAAATTCGGCTCTTTTCGAGGAAACTATTTTCCTATTTTTAAGCAGAATTTTCAAAACTTGGTCCGGGCTGATTTGCCGGGTAATTTTTTTTGAGTGAAGCAACAGCCATTTCTTGTCCATCGTTTCAATTTATATATTAACACTTAATATTTACTCATTTATCTATTGGTTCATTGATAATTCCACCCGCGGGGCTTCGTTTTGGAAAATCACGATCCTGGATCCTTCGCCCCGACGTTGTGTCGGGGACTCAGGATGACGGAGGGGAGAGAAGTTATTCGTTTATTAATCATTTGACCATTTATTCATTTTCCACCGCCGGGGGTGTTTGAATTGAGAAAGCAAATTGCCTGAGATTAAAGGATCCTTCGCCATCATCTCCATGAGGGAGACCGGGACAAAGGAGAGGAAATGACTCAAACAAATCCGACTGCTATAATTGGTCAAATTATTAAAAGGTCAAAAATGAAAAAATGACCACATTACCGGATAAGGTTCAAAAAGTAATTAAAGTTTTCCGAAAAGCAAAGTTTGATCTTTTCTTAGTCGGCGGGTCCTCCAGAGGCTTGCTGACCAAACACAAAATTGAAGACTGGGATTTTGCCACTAACGCCCCGCCAAAACAAATCCTGGCTCTTTTCCCCAAAAATAGTTTTTATAATAACAAGTTCGGCACGGTCAGCATTGTCATGGGTAAAAAGAAAAATGATATTTTGGAAATTACCACTTACCGGACCGAAGGGGAATACTCCGACAGAAGACGACCTGACCAGGTCCGCTGGGGAAAAACAATTGAGGAAGATCTTTCCAGAAGGGACCTGACTGTCAACGCTATAGCAATAAGTTTTGAAATTCGAAATTCGAAATTCGAAATCCAAAAGATAATTGATCCTTTCGGCGGCCAGGAAGATCTAAAGAAAAAAATAATCCGGGCAGTTGGCGATCCGGATCAAAGATTTAAAGAAGACGCCTTAAGATTACTCAGAGCGGTAAGGATTGCCACTCAGCTAGGTTTTATCATCGAGCCGGAAACATTTGAGTCAATCAAAAAAAATGCCCGATTGATTGAGGAAGTTGCCTGGGAAAGAATCCGGGTCGAAATTTTTAAACTTTTATCCAGCCGGCATCCGGCTGACGGGGTTTTGATGCTTTACAACTGCGGACTGCTCCAATACCTGATGCCCGAATTAATCCAAGGACGGGGAGTTGATCAGGCAAAACACCATATCCATGATGTTTGGACTCATGCTATCGAAACGCTTAGATTTTGCGACTCCAAAAATCCGGTAACCCGGTTAGCGGCTTTGCTTCACGACATTGGCAAGCCAATCGTGGTTCAAGGCGAAGGGGAGAAAAGAAGTTTCCATAATCACGAAGTGGTTGGCGCGGCAATCGCTAAAAAAATCGGACTGCGGCTGAGACTGTCTAATAAACAATTAGACAAGCTCTGGCGGTTAGTCCGCTGGCATCAATTTGCTCCGGACGAGAAACTGACTGATGCCGCTATTCGCAGATTTATCCGAAGAGTAAGTAAAGAAAACTTGGATGATATTTTATCGATCCGGACCGGAGACAGGCTCGGCAGTGGAGTTCCAAAAACCTCCTGGCGGACTGATCTATTTAAAAAACGGTTAGTCGAAGTTCAAAAACAGCCGTTTTCAGTCGCCGATTTGAAAGTCAATGGCAACGATGTGATGGAGATTTTAAAAATAGGGCCGGGACCGGAAATAGGCCGGATTTTAAAACAGCTTTTTAAAGAAGTTGAAGAGGATAAAGAAAGAAACAAGAGGAAATATTTGCTGGAGAGGATTGAAAGGCTGAGTGATTAGGACTTTCTACTCCCGGGGTGTCAACCCGCCCGCATCCCCAAACTCAGCTTTGGCGGGCCTCGCCAAAAATTCCTCCGGAATATTTAGGCGGGCGGGCAAGCCTAACCCACCCCGGGGTGTACAAACCGGGGGTGTACAAAAATTGAGTTGGGTTTTGTAAATGGGTTCCCGGGGTGGGCTGGGAAAATTTAGGAACCTAAAGAAAATCTTAAAGCCTTGATTTGTCTTAGTGCGCCGGCTTGAAACACTGCCGCCTCTTGTCTTGCCTTTGCTACCTCCGAAGGGAGCGGTCTTTGGTAAAAACGAGTGCCGCGGCTTATTTCGGCGTTTGTTTCCTCTGCCAGCACCCTAAAGCACGGATTTCTATCAGCCTCCACACCAAGCCGGATTACAAGTCTTACTACCTCCTTAGGAGGAGGACCACCTCTGGTTTCTGTCATAAAAACATCTTGCTGCTTTCCCATCTCTTTTGTCAAGAGTATCATCTCGATCCTGGATCGTTTTAGCTCTTTCGATCCAGGATCGGATTAAATCCCGAAGCGCAAACCTAATACGCTTGTAACCCACCCCGGGGGTAGGCTAATCATCTTCTAAAAAGGGAAGACGTTATTTTGGGAAGAGTGCCTTTTGGATCAAATAAAAGAAGAATCCGAAAAAATCGTTCCTTTTTTTCTTTTTTTATTGTTTCAGGAAAAGAGAGATAGTTATCAACCACTTCTTGAAAACGCTTATCTCGAAAAATTAGTCCTGTTTCAGCAGAAATAACATTCGCGCTCAAGCCTAAGTTTCCCGCCAGTTCTACTACTCTTCTTAAATGATACTGGTTAGATAGTAAAGCAACTGATCTCCACCCCTCTTTTTTCATCAAATCTCTCACATTTACTAAATTAGCTGAAGTATCCTTAGACTCTTCTTCTAAAAAGATTTTCTCTGGATCAAGTGCCTCAAATCTACTTCCCGGACCCTTTTTATATCTTCCTGTCAAGAATGTTTTAACCATTTCCGCCTCGGAAAGTTCTCTTTCCCCGGCTGTTTTTCCTCCAGTGATTACCAAGTTGCTACAAATTCCCCTTCTTAACATTTCCGCAGCGGCAATCGCTCTCATCTTTCCATCAAAACTAAGCTTTAATTTTCCTTCTTTACCTCTTTTTAACATGTTACCGTGAACCACAACCACATCAAAGACCTGCAGAGGTGTTGCTTCTGTTTCCGGTTGAAAAGCAAATTCAGCGCCGCCTATTTCCATCTTTTCCTAAAGGCCTTTTGCCAAACTACTAATAAAGGCACCGCGGTAAAGGTGGAAGAATAGGTACCGGCAACAGTGCCGATCAGCAAGGCCAGGGCGAAATTCCGGATTGTTTCTCCTCCCAACCAGACCAAAGCGATCAACATAAAAATAATAGTTAAAGAATTATTGATTGATCTGACCAGGGTTTGGCTGATGGCCAAATCGGAAATTTCTTCAAAAGACATCTTTGGATTTATCCTGGAAAGTTCTCTGATCCGGTCGTAAACAACGACGGTGTCGTGAACCGAAAAAGAAAGGATCGTCAGAACCGCGGTCACAAAAAGGCTGTCTACTTCGACTCCGAAAAAATGGCCCAAAAGGCTAAAAGATCCCAATAAGATCAGGCTATCGTGAAGCATTGCCAAAACAGCGCAGACACCGAAAGCCCTATTTTTAAACTGAAGATTGATGTAAACCAAAATTACTAAAATAGCTAATAAAATACTGATTCCCGTTTTGGTTAAAAGTTCCTGTCCCAGCGCCGGACCCAAAGACTCCCAACGAACCACCTCGGGCAAACTGCCGTTGGTTTCATTAATAGTGTTCAGCAGGTCGTCTTTAGAAGCTTCCTCTAAAGAATCAAAGCGCAAGAGCAAAGATTTATCCCCGCTCGACTGAATGCTTTTTAAACTCAAGCCTTTTCCGTTGATCAGCTCGGCGATTCCGTCTTGGTTTAAACCGTCGGCGCTAATTTCAAGAAGAGTGCCTCCGGTAAAATCAACTGAAAGTTCCAATCCCCAGCGAACCAAAGAATAAACCCCCGGCAAAATAAACAGGGCCGAAATAGTAAAAAAAATCCAGTTTAACTTAGTCCACTTGATTCCATTCATGCTTTTTTCCTGGCAAAAACTCTTAACAAGGTTCTGGCAACGATAATGCCGGTAAACATACCGATAAAGACTCCCAAAAACAAAGTTACGGCAAAACCGCGAACCATAGCGGAATTACTAAGAAAACCCCAATCAAACGGGTTAAAAAGCAAAAAACAAATGATCAGGGTGCAAACATTGGCATCGCGAATCGAATCCCAGGCCCGGCCAAAACCCAACTCCATGGCTACATTCCAGGGTTTGCCCTGTTTAAGTTCTTCCTTCATTCTTTCAAAAATTAAAATATTGCCGTCTACCGCCATCCCTACTGAGAGCAAAAATCCGGTTAAACCGGGCAAGGTCAAAGTAACCGGAATCAATTTATAAATGGCTAAGGAAATCAAAGCATAGACTATCAGTCCGGCATCAGCCAAAATACCAAGCCAGCGATAGTAGATTGCCATAAACAAGGCAACGATTGCTAAACCGACCAGGCCGGCTTTCATACTTTTCTGAACCGATTCTTCTCCTAAGGTCGGCCCAACCTGGCGGCGTTCGATCAGTTCGATTGAGACCGGAAGGGAACCGGCATTCAACTGGGAAACTAAAGATTTCGCTTGTCTTAGATCAAACTCGCCGCTAATGGCCGCCTTGCCGTCGGTGATCGGCTCTTTTACCTGGGGAGCGGAAACCAAAAGACCGTCTAAAAAGATTGCCAGCGGTTTTTCCACATTCCTTCCGGTAATCTCGCCAAAAAGTTTTTTACCTTCCTCATCAAATTCCAAACCGACTTCGGGCTTTCCGGTATTAGGATTAAACTGAACTTCGCTCTTGATTAAGTGGGCGCCGGTCAATCCGGTCTTGCCGGCAAAAAGATCATAAATTGTTGCCGACTCGGTCGCCTCCGGGGGAATTTCAACCGACTCTCTGAAATCCAATTGGGCCGTTTTTCCAACCAAGTCGATCGCCTCCCCAACGTTAACCACACCGGGCAGCTCGACGATCAGCCGATGCTGATCTGCCGCCTTGGAAGTCTGGATCACTGCCTCACTAACCCCGAAAAGATTGACCCTTCTTTCAATGTTGTCTCTTAAAGAAACCAGCGCCTGGTCGCGATCTTCTTGGGCCACGCCATCCATTTTTGCTCTGAACATCAAGTGAACTCCTCCGGCAAGATCCAAACCTCTGACTAATTTAAAACGACGCAGAAAGGCAAACGGCCGGGAAATTTCCTGATCAAAGCTAAAAGAACCCACTTTAAATTTCAGCCGGTAACTAGTCGGCAAGTCTATCAGCAAAGAAGCGAGAGTGAGCAATAAGATTGACCAAAAAAGAAGCCTTCTGTTTTTCATTTTTAAAAATTTACCATTTCCGCCTCACTGCCGATAATCATTATTCTGGGCTGAAGCAGGATCTGGAGCAAAAAGGGATCTCTGTTTTTCTTTCTGAAAGTAAAATCCGCCTCATCTATAACCGTATAGTTAATTTCTGAACCTCTTATTTTTTCTTCTTCTCTCACCAGGGCACCCAATTCCGGCAAGACAATTTTACCGATTAGCAAAAGATCAATTGCCTCCTTTTTCCCCGGACTGCTAAAACCGCTAACAAACCTGCCGGAAAAAATAACAAACTTTATCTTTCCTAACTTCTGGCGGAATTTAATTAAATTACCCCCCAAGCCTTTTGTTTTCATCACCATTGCCAGAATTTCCTGGTAAAACGGATTCTTCTTATTTATCCGGTAAAAAAGTCTGTTGCCCCGCCACTCGCTTTCCAGGATCCCTGCCTCTTTCAAGTTTTGCAATTCCCGGCGGATTGAATTCAGTTTCTCTTTTGTCAGCCGGGTCAATTGCCGAACATAAAACATTCCGTCCATACTGTAAAAAAAAATTTGCAGAAGTTTGAGGCGGGATTCGGAAACAATAATCCTCCTAAGAGTTTTAACCGGCTTCATTGTAGTCTACTTCGTTAGTGTTTGAGAGAACTTCAATCCAGATCCGGCCGCGGCTGAATTCAATTTCTTTCCCTTTAGAATCGGTAAAGATTGTTCTTTCTTTTCTGGCTTCTTTACTCCACTTACCCTCAACCACTTCTCCATCCTGAAAAATCAAAGCCTTGCCCTGGCCGATAGTGGTATAAAGCATGTGCTTACTGTCATCAACCGGACCAATTTCCTTAGTAAACTGAATTATCACTACACCAGCGCTTAAAGGTTGACCATTGTTAAAGTCTTTTTGCTCCTGACTCCCGTTCAGACGAAAATACAAATTTTTTTCTTTGTCATAGTTCCATTGAACATGGTAGCCGCTATAATCTTCCCAAAAATCAAATTCTATTTTAGAAACTTCACCTCTTTTTACTAACTCGGCGCCATCTTTAAACTTCCACTGGCGGAAATTTTCATCCCAGGAATCGCCCTCTTTATTTTCTGCCGCCAAATCGCGCGACTCCGCTACCGCCCAAAGCGCATTGCTGTCGCAATACATTGTATGTTCTGTCGCCCTGGATTCTCCGGTCCTGTCCGGTTCCCGGCGGCATTCTTTGTAGCTAAGGGCAAATTGGTTCATATCGCTTCTATGAGCAGGCTCCAGCCAGCCATATTGACTGATTTGCTCTAAAGCCTGGGCTCTTTTATCGGTAGTGCAGTAACTGCCGTCAGAACTGCAGTGAGCCCCGCCAACATGAACGTACAAAGGATAGTCTGAATATTCCGAAGCCCAATCTAAAAAGTAAGTTCTGGCTGACCTAACCGGACCCAGATCGTATTTACCGGAATAAGGTTCGGTCGCCTCACAGTAATAAATCCCCATAAAACGGGTAATCCCGCCTTCCGCCACTGCCTCGTAAACCACATCTGTCCTGGACAGACCCGACTGGGGCCGGGCATCTTCATGATTTTCAATTGTTACCAGCAAGGGTCTCTTTTTCTCCCAAATATCCAGCTGTTCTTTCGTGTATTTTTTGCCGTTGGTAGGACACTCCTGGTCTCTGGGTCCGGAAAAGGAAACCGGCCCCCCTTCAGACTGATCCTCTTCATCCTTTTCATCCCCGGCCGGAGAAATAATTGAAGAGATCGAGTCTGCCTGGGAAAAAGCGGCAAAAGATATCCCTGCGCTTAAAAAATAGAGACCAAAAGCGAACAAGAAGATTTTGGTTTTATTACTCATTTTAGTTTTAAAAGCTTTATAAAGCTTTTTTGATCGCCTCAGACTCTTCTGCGGAAAACCTCACTTTCTCTTTTTTATCTTTATCCTCAACCAGCTTGGCATAAATCCTGGTAGTTTGGCGACCATGAAGGCTGGTAATAACAACTCCGCTGCCTTTTCGGTTTAACAACGCCAAAGAAAAACTTTGATCCCCTCCCAATTCAGAAAAGGGGTTAAACTTGGCTAAACCGACCTTTTTTAAAGAAAGTCTGCCTTCTCCCTCCAAGCAAACAATCCTTTTTTCTAATTCTTTAAAATTCTCTTCAGAAAGCTTTCCCTGCTTCAAGAGGGACTTCAAAATTCTCCTAAGATTACCCTGCTTAACCCCTTTAGTCAAGCGACGAAATTGAAAAAACACCAAAACAATAAATGCGGTAGCGATTAGGTTCCAAACCAAAAGCGAGATAAACAAAAATCCATTAGCCATAATTAGTCTAATTGTACTGTTATAAAATCGGTTATGTCAATCAAAAGGGTTAGGATTTTGATGTTTATTACCCCAAGGATTAATAAACTACACGACAGGCTTGCGCCCGCGGTCCGCCCGCTGGCGGATTGATCCGCCTGGTTCGTTCCGGGGCAATGCCGGAATATCATTTGGTACCGCTTCATCCTTGGACTTGCGTCCAGGGTCTTCGCTGTCTTGAAATAAGCCGCGGCTCGCTTTTCACCGATAATAGCAACAACCACCGGGCATTTTTTGACTTTAATCCACCCCCGGGGATGTGATAGTGCGATATTTCCCGACTCGTCAGACTCGCTCGAAAAATAACTTTCCTAAGACTAATTTCCTTTCGCTAAAACTTGCCATCAACCTGACTTGACTACTCAGCGAGGCGAGCAGACGGGTCCCTTTTTTAGCAACAAATTACCTAAAGATTAAGGACCCCGCACCATATAGGGAGAATAAAATTCTCCCCTCCCTAAGGGAGATCAGAATGGCGAGGAAGAATCTTCCCTCGTCATTGGTTCAGAACGGCAGAGAGCGAGAACTTTGCTCCCAAAAATAGCCCAAGAGGGCTTCACTTGCAATTCCTGCCTGAGCCGTGTTATATTGTGCCTACTTGAATTTTCCTGCTCTGGAAGGGGGTGAAAGTAACAATGGTTTTCTACTGTGTAAAATGTCGCGCTAAAAAGGATGTTGACGACGCCAGTTGTGAACACGGTATTGCCAAAAATGGCAGACCCTATGTAAAAGCCAAGTGTCCGGACTGCGGAACAGTGATGTTTAAATTCGTTTCCGCAAAATAAGATATAGTTGAAGGTTAGAAAACTCCCCTTTTTCAAGGATAAGAAACAGGGGGGTTTTCTTACTCATTACTCAATCGGTTCCCAACCAAAAAGACGAGCCGAGCGAGGCAGGAAGGAACCCGCCAGCCAGCGGATAATGACAAAGTATCCCCGCCCGCAACGGCTGAGCATAGCGATGGCGGGCAAGCCTATCACCCTCCGGGGTGCGATATTTCCCGACTCGTCAGACTCGCTCGAAAAACAACTTTCCTAAGACCAATTTCCTTTCGCTAAAACTTGCCATCAACCTGACTTGACTACTCAGCGAGGCGAGCAGACGGGTCCCTTTTTTAGCAACAAATTACCTAAAGATTAAGGACCCCGCACCGCGTAGGGTACAGAGCAAAATTCTTCTCTCCCCGAGGGAGATCAGAATGACGAGTAAAAAAGCTTCAGTGTTCGTATCCCAACCATATTTTAAAGATCCGCCTCCGAGACGACACAGTTAATAATTGTCCTCTTTCGGCCGGTATTGCAAAGCCTCTGCCAAATAGGCAATCCTTATCTCTTTATCACCGGCTAAATCAGCGATAGTACGGCCGACTTTGATTATTTTAAAATAAGCCCGGGCAGAAAGATTGTCACTCGAAACGGCTTGGCGCAAGAGATTAAGACAATCAGTGGTCAAAGGGCAATAACGTTTAATCTCTTCGGTTTTCATCTCTCCGTTGGACTTAGTGCCACTACCCTTAAATCTAATCAGCTGTTTCTCCCTGGCAGTTCTAACTCTTTCGCGAATTATCCTGGATGATTCGCTCAAACTATTTTCGGCCGCCAGTTTATCTGCCGGCACGGCCGGAACTTCAATATGGATATCAATCCTATCTAAGATCGGACCGGATATTTTCCGCTGATAACGGGCGATGTCTCCGGGCAAACAGCGGCAGGCTTTCTCCGGATGGCCCAAGAAGCCGCACGGACAGGGGTTGCTGGCCGCCACCATTAAAAAGGTGGAGGGAAAGGTGGCGGTGCCAACAGCCCGGCTGATGGTCACCCGGCGGTCCTCGATCGGCTGGCGCAAGGACTCGACCACATTCCTTGGAAATTCGGAAAGTTCATCCAAAAACAAAATTCCCCGGTGGGCCATGCTTACTTCTCCGGGCTGAAGATTACTGCCGCCGCCGATTAGGCCAACCCGGCTGATGGTATGATGAGGAGCCCTGAAAGGTCTTTCTTTAACAATAAATTCGCCCGGCTTAAGATTCCCGGTCAACGAGTAAATCTTGGTCACTTCTAAGGATTCTTCTTCTGTCAGCGGAGGCATGATTCCGGTCATCGCCCGAGCCAGCATAGTCTTGCCCGAACCGGGCGGACCTTTCATAAAAACATTGTGATCGCCGGCGGCGGCAATTTCCAAAGCTCTTTTAGCCTGGTATTGACCGACAACATCGGCCATATCAAATTCCGACTCAGGGTTTTTAAGCAACTGGGAAACCGAAACCTTTTTGAGAGGTTTTATTTTTTCAAGACTGCTTAGGTGGAGCAATAGTTTAGACAAAGAGGAAAGCGGGTAGACTTTCGGCTTGCTTAAACAAGCGGCTTCGTTGGCGGAATCCAGAGGGACAAAAATATTTTTAAAATTTTCCTCTTTGGCAAAAGCGGCTAAAAGAAAAACTCCCTTGGTATGTCTTAGGCCGCCGTCTAAAGAGAGCTCGCCATAAAAAAGACTCTCCTTAAGCAGGGAAGGATCATTTTTAACCATGCCGGAGGCTAATAGAATTGCCAAAGCGATCGGTAAATCGTAGCAAGAGCCTTCCTTGACCACATCTGCCGGAGCAAGATTGATAATTACTTTTGACCGGCTGGGAAAATCTATTCCGGAGTTAACAATCGCGGTTCTGACTCTTTCCTTGGCCTCCTCGACCGCCTTGCTGGGCAAACCGACTATTTGCAAACTGGGGAAGCCTTTTTTTGCCACATCAACCTCAACTTCTATTCTTATCGTTTCCAGACCTTTATTGGCAACAGAATAAATTTTGGCAAGCATGATCTTCCTGCTTTATTTATACCATTTTCTACCAAGCGGAACTTAACTTACTTATAGTAAACCCTATTGCCCAAATTTATTCATCTCCTATAAAGATCTTTATTGACAGAGATCTTTATAAAACCTATACTGGAAAATAAGATGGAAGAGCTAACCACAAACGGAGGGGGCGTCTTTTCGGAGACTGACAAGCTCCGGAGTCAACAGTGGCTTTTATCCATAAGTTTGGCAAACCCGGCTTAAAGTAGGCCGGGTTTTTTTGTGGTTGAAATCCTCCTGCCCTAATCTTTTGGCTTTAATGTCATTCTAAAGTCCGATCGGGCAGGTTTACTAAAAAGCTCGGCCCTCTACCGTTAAAATACCCTTAGGAATGACGGATTCTGGTTTGCCAATAATATTCTTATTGGGCAGATCCCATCAAGGCAAAAGCCTTGGCAGAGATGGGAATTTGCGTTCTAAAAACTCTTCCGGAGATAATGCTCCAAAGAGTAAGAAAGGAGGTGAAAAATATGAATAAAAAAAGAATTCTCTTGAGTCTTTTGACCATTGTCGCTGTCGTTGGCGTCGCCTTCGGCGCTACCAGAGCTTACTTTTTCGATGAGGAAAAAAGCGTTGGCAACGTCTTGGGCGCGGGGACTATTGATATTATTGTCGATGGCGTAAATCCATGGGAGCTTCATTCAGAACCCTTTGAGTTAAAAGATATGAAGCCGTCTTACACCAAATACATTAAGTTTACTGTTAAAAACTTGGTAGACAGTAATCCTATCAATCTCTGGAAGCGCATCAATATTACCGACCAAAGCGACGAGGTCATATCAGAACCGGAGTGTACCGAAGGAGGAGGAAGTTGGACCGGCGGAGGGACGCCTTGCACTGACGCGGCCATTTGCTGTACTGGCAACTATGTCCCCAGAAATAATCTGGCGGCTTACATTCTCTATGATATGTATGTCTGCGCCAGCCCATCGCAAGGAGGATGCGAGACTGACACGGACAGCAAGCCTGTCACTCTAAGTAATTGGACACCAATTATTACTGAGACTGAGAACCAACATGTCCGCTTGGACAATATCGACGGCATCTGGATTGCCTTGGGAAAGCTGGAACCGACTGACGAGCTAAAAGTGGTCCAGAGCTATCATCTAAGCTCTTGGCCCGATGCTCCGGAACCGGAAGTAACCAACTGGGCTCAGGGTGATAAACTCACCTTTGACATTGAGCTGATGGCAACCCAATTAAACGGGCCCGGTCCGCTGGGCGAGCAAGCCACACTTAATATGATCGGCAAAAATCCAACTACTTGGGTAGAGATCGCCGGCGCCTCGGGTACTTTGGGATATAACACCTCGGGCGAGACCTTTGACTATGACTTCAACGGTACCGGTCTGCAAAATATCCAATACTGTCTGATCTACTACGCCGACCCATGGCCGGGAGATCACCCGGGTGCCCTGATTGATCAAGGACTAGCAAGCGGTAGCGCTTTAACCTTGTCCGGCTCTCACAATTTTGGCTATGATTTGCCTCACACCGGTGATGCCAATCATCCGGCCGGAGCCAAGATCTGGCTGGTTCCTTGCGCTGATTACGATGAAACCGGCGAGAAAATGAATAGTTGGTCGCCGAGCACCTATCTGTTTGAAGAGAACCTAATCACTTACGAGGATACCGACAGCTAAAGAAAGTGATTAAGTTCTGGAGGAACGGGCTTCTGCCGCCCGTTCCAAAAGAGCAAGTTTTATTGAAAAAAGTGAATCTAAAAAGTATTTCTCAAAAAGCCGGTTCTACCGCTTATCTTTTAATTGTCTTGGGATTGGTCGGTATCGCCTTTTTAAACTTCAATCCCCAGATTGATTTTTTCGGCCAATTTAAGCTGAAAGCTCTGGTGGTTAAGTCCGGCTCAATGGAGCCGGCGATCAAAACCGGGTCCCTGGTTTTATCCAAATCCATGGAAAGCTATCAGCCGGGCGATGTTATCACTTTTAAAAACCCGGCTGTGCCTAAAGAACTGATCACCCACCGGTTAGTCAGGTTCGAAAATAAAAACGGCCAAGAGCTGATTATTACCAAAGGCGACGCTAACGAAAATGAAGATAGCTTGGGACTAAGGCCTGATTATGTTGTCGGCGAGGTCTTTTTTATCCTTCCTTTTTTGGGTTATTTAATCCACTTTACCCGCCAGCCGGCAGGAATCATCACTTTAATAGCAACGCCGGCCCTTTTAATAGTTTTAATCGAGATTTTAAAAATTAAAGATGAAATTGTAAAAAATAAAGGTAGCGCCGAAAAGGTTCAAAAGGGATTAAAAACATTAACCACTATCCTGATCTTTCTGATCCCCTTTTCTGCTTTTTTAGTAACGGACAGCCAAGCTTATCTTTTTGATTACGAGAAAGCCACCGCAACTGTTTCTGTCAGTACCTGGGAAAAGCCTAAGTGTACTTGCCGGTTTAAAGGTAAGAAAAAATTTCTTTTTATGCTAAGAAGGCTCAGGCAAAAGTTCAGAAAAATTCACTACCGATTGACCTACTTGTCAGAAGGCACTCTCAAAGGAGTTTATGGAGAGGGCGATCTTCAAAACGACCAGTTTGATAAAGAGATCTTTTTGGGAACCTGCTCTACTGCCGAATGTTTCGTCGACCCGGATATTTCTGAGATCCAGCTGGACTTACTTCTTACCGGACCGGATGGAGAAACATTAATAATGGATGATCCCTGTTCCGAAATTAGCGAAATTGAAGAATAGCGTGTTATTAAAATGGCCAAGTAGATAGAGCCTTTTGGCGGCGGCAAGAAGGACACTGGGAATATTTTTAACTCAATATGATGACTCTGTCCCGAGCAATAATATCCAAGCTAAGAAGGCCGCCCTTGGGCAACCAGAGGCCTAAAACCAGGCGATGCGGCCAGGATTGCTTGGGGGTCGTACCAGAAACAGACCAAGCCTCAGATGGGTTCTTACTGAGTTAACCCCCTTAAATCAAAACACCGCACTTGTTTCAAAACCTTATCTAAACATCATTCCGGGCTTAACGCGACGTCGGATGACTGTCGTGATCCGGGGTTCTTTCTGTCATTCCGGGCTTGACCCGGAATCTATATAGATTCTGAATTAAATTCAGAATGACAAGCTGGATTCTAAACACCCCAGTGATGCGACAGGGTAAAAGTTCAAAAATGACGACAATAGGCAGTTTTAAAACTGGTTCACCGTTTCTTAGAAACTAATAACCGCGCTATCTATAATTCCAGTTCCAGCCAATAAAACCGAACCTTGAATATATCCTATAATTGTAGTATAATCGAGCCACCAAAGGTCAGGAAAGTTCGCCCGCCAAAAATTTCATATTTAGGTGGGAGGAAAGTCCAGACTCGCGGAGGCAAAGGTGTTCCACCGCAAGATGGAACTCCTGACTTTAAAAAGTCGGGAAGAGATAGGGCCACAGTGACGAAGATTCCGCCAAAAGCTTATACGCTTAGGTAGATGAAGTGAAACGGGCAACCCTCCCTTGAGCAATCTCAAAAAGGCGCCGAGAGCCTCCCTCTACCCCCAAAACTTTGGGGCAAAGCGCCAGGTAGAGAGCATTAGATAGATGAACTTATTCCGAGTTTCTTTGAAGATTCGGAAGAACAGAATCTGGCTTACTCACCTTTGGTTTTTTTAAAAAACGTCCGTTCCAACCAGAGGGTCTCCACCGCCAAATAGATCGGCACTGCCAAAACTGCCCCTTTAATCCCGGCCAATTTAAAGCCCACTGCCAAAGACAAGATTGTTATTAAAGGATTGACCCCAACCGACTTCTGCATTAACTTGGGAACAATTAAACTGTTTTCCAGTTGTTGGATAACAAGACACCAGGCCAGGGTTAAAAAAGCCACTAAAGGCGAAACCATCAAACCAACCAAAACAGCCGGAACAGCGGCAATGGTCGGCCCAATGTTGGGTACCAGCTCCAAAAACCCGGCTAAAATCGCCAGCGGAAGAGCGAATTTTAACCCCAAAAGCCTAAAACCCAAATAAGAAAGCAGGCCGATGATGGTCATCAAAAGTAATTGGGCCCGAACCCAGCTGCCCATTTTTTCTTCCAACCTCTCAACTATCGCCTTGGCTTTATCTTTTCCCTTGGCGCCGAAAACGGAGAAAAGGTAACGATCTATGTTTTTATGTTCCAAAAGCAGATAAAAAGTGGTTACCAAAATGGCTAAGATCGCGGCTAGGTTTGAGAAGGCAGAAAAAACTAACTTTACTATCTGGGAAGGTAAACTGCCCAAACTCTGAAGCTGGGATTGCAAAATTTCTGAAGAGAGGCCCAAAAAGGAAAGTTTGCCGGAAAGACTGACAATTGCCTGAACCAAAAGCCCGGTTTGCTCAACCAAGGGAGGAACTAGCCCGGCGATTACCAAGAGCAAAACTACTAGTATTAATGAATAGAAAAAGAAAATTGCCGACCAGCGGGCAATCCCCTTGTCCTCTAACCTGGTTACTAAAGGATTAAGAGCGCCTACCAAAATCAGAGCGATAAAAAGGGCCAGCAAAATATCTTTTATCTGGTATAAAAACCAAGCTAAGATTAAAAAGAGAGCCAGAAAAACAACCGTCTTTCTGGAGATTTCGATATTTTGAGTTTCTTTGGCCATAGCAGTATACTTCCTTTTTAAATATACCACCTTTCAACTAACTTTACTATTTTAGATTGAATCCCTTTTTTAGAAACATCAAACCAGTAGATTCCCTTTTGTTTTTTAAACCAAGTCTGCTGTCTTTTGGCATAATGGCACTCGTCTAAAAACCACCTCCCGGCCGCCTCTTCAAAAGATTTTTCTCCTTCTAAAAAGGGCCGAAACTCTTGATAAGCTAAGGTATTCATTCCCGGGTCATCCCAAGAAAAATCTTTAGCCAAAAGAGTTTTTATTTCATTAATCAATCCCATCTTAAGCCTATTCTTTACGCGTAAATCTATTCTTTGATAAATTATTTTTCTCGGCGCGGTTAGACCTATTGACAAAAAGTTTATACCGTTCTTGGTCTTGGCTAGGCGCGGTTTTTTAAGCGTCGCCAAACTGATTTCTATTTTTCTAATTAGTCTTCTTGGATTAGCCCGGTCGGAAGGATTCATTTTTTCGAAACTTCCCGGACTAATTTCTTTCAATCTCCCTTGCAGACCGGACAAAGAAAGTTGAGCTAATTTTTTCCTCAATTTCAAGTTTGGAGGAATATTCAAAGTTTCAACGCCCCCGATCAAGGCTTTAATGTAAAAACCGGCGCCGCCAACAACAATCGGCAGTTTGTTTCTGGACCAGATATCTTCAATGGCCAAATCGGCGCAAGACCGCCAGTCGGAAACATTAAATTGAACCTTCGGAGAAACGATGTCTAAAAGCCAAACCGGAACACCATCGATCGGATGCCAACCAATCTTAAATTTTTGACTCCCTTGCTTTATTTTTGATTTTTGATATTTGAACTTTGATTTTTTATCAAAATCCTTTCCGGTACCGATATCCAAGCCTTGATAAACCTGGCGGGAATCGGCAGAAATAATCTCACCGTTAAATTTCTTAGCCAAAGTTACCCCAAAAGAGGTCTTTCCGGTCGCCGTCGGGCCGCAGATTACTAAAATTTTTCTCATTCTTTTAGATTGAAACGCCGGAATACCTTCTCAAACCGATACGCCAAACGGTTTGGGCCAAAAAGGCGGCTACTAAGGTAGCCAAGAAAGACCCGGCCGCCAAGAACCAGTTAGGCCGGCCTAAGATAACCTCGGTCGGCACTGCGGCGATAAAAACGACCGGCAAAACAGTGTAGACCGCTAGGTAAAGAAATTTATAGGGAATAAAGAACTGGCGGGGATATTTTGCCAAAGATTCAAAAACCCAAAACAGGTTGGTCAAATACGAATTTTCAATAAACCAGAAGGCGGTCGCGCCAAAAATAATTGAAATAAAAAATACCAACAGCCAGCTGTTAAAGATCAAAAGGATAAAAGGGCCCAGGTTGGATATTGAAATTGTTAATCCGGACTTAATTAGCGCGGCGACCAAAACTATCAGCCCAAACAAAAAGTGAATTAAAAGCTCCGGCTCAAATTTCATTGAGGCGTAAAAAAAGACTTTTCCCGGCCAAAGCATGATTTTGTCTAACGAGCCTCTTCTAACCCGCCAGTTGATCGCCAAACCGCCATTGAAAAAAGCGACCATTACCCCCCACCAGAGATTATAAACACCGTAAAGAACCAACATACTATGCCAATCCCAGCCAGCCAGAGAGCGAACTTTCTGAAAAATAAAATTAAGCATTAACAGGCTTCCGGCAACCCAAAAAATCGATCCTAAAGAGTTAAAAATAGAATTAAAGCGATAAACTAAGTGCCTTAGCCAAATCATTCGAGCCCAAACTAAGTAGACCCTGAAAGAGTGGAGCCAGTCATCTTTAAATTCAATCGCCGACCGCTTCATATTGCTTTACCCCCTTTCCCCAAATTAGGGCGGTTAAAAAGAAAAGAACCACGATCCAAATTAACTGCTGGCCGATACCGAGTAAAGCCGCCGCCGGTTCAACCCTTCCTTGGAAAAATTCCGCCGGAAATCCCAAGGCAAGATAAAACGGGAGTTTTCTAATTAAAGCGGAAGCCCAAACCGGAAAAAACGAAGCCGGCAGCCAGCCTCCCCCAAGAAAATCGGCAATTTGCTGAAAAAACCAAATCAGAGAAGTGATATTAGTAGCCCAGAAAGCCAAAGCGCCCAAATTAAAACTGTAAAGAAAAGTGAGGACCGAAATATTAATCAGCATCGCTATGAAAACTAAAATTTTGAACCAGCCAAGCTGAAGCAGATCTAAGAAAAACAACACGCCGATTACTAATGAAAGATAAAAAAAACGATAAGATTTTTTACCCAGCTGCCTCGAAAACATCGCCCAAAAGAACGACCAGGGCCGAAGCAAAAAACGGGATAGATCGCCACTGATAATTAAATCCCCCAAAACATAGGCAATTCTGCTAACTGTAAAAATTTGAATCAGCTTAACGATAATAAAGTACTGAAGAATACCGTTAAAATCAAAGCCGGCAATTGATTCAGATTCTTTAAAAACAATTGTCCAGAGCAAAACCTGAACCAAAAAAGAAAGCGTCTGATCCCAAAAATAGAAAAAGAAGTTACTCCGATAGGCCAAATCCTCCTGAAAACTTAACTTCGCTATCGCCAAATATTTTTTCATGCATAGTCCCTGCCGGTAAAAAGCTCCCTGATGATTTCTTCAATCGGCGGCTCTTCAATATTTAAGTCTTCAACCGGGAAACTTTTCAAAAGCTCCGAGGCGGCTAAGGGAGCAACCCCTTTCTTTACCGCTAAAATAACCTTAGGAAAGGCAAACTCCTTGATTTCACCGATTTTTTTAAGATCCTTTTTGAGAACTTTTTTGGAAAAAACCACCGAAATCAATTTATGGTCAGCGTATTTTTTAGTAATCTCGGCCAGTTCCCCATCAAAAACAATCACCCCTTTGTCGATAATAATAACCCTTTTGGCCAATTGCTGAACATCACCCATATAGTGAGAGGTAAGAATTATCGCCGCCCGGTATCTTTCATTATAGGTTTTGATAAAATCTCTGATTTTCTTTTGCATCACCACATCCAGCCCGATCGTCGGCTCATCCAAAAACAAAACCTTAGGCCGATGAAGCAAGGCGGCAATTAGTTCACATTTCATCCTCTCCCCAAGGGATAATTTCCTGGTTGGTATCCTGATAATATCGCCGACTGATAAAAGACCTACCATCTCTTCCAAAACCAGATCAAAGTCTCTTTTAGGAACAGAGTAGATTTCTTTATTGAGCAAAAAAGTTTCTATTGGCGGTAAATCCCACCAAAGCAAGTTTTTCTGCCCCATAACAAAAGCGATCTGTTTTAAAAATTCCGCTTTTCTTTGCCAGGGGTTAAAGCCCAAAACAGAAACGAAACCTTCGTCCGGATAAAGCAGGCCGGACAAGCATTTCAAAGTGGTCGTTTTACCGGCGCCGTTAGGTCCGATGAAGCCAACCAGCTCGCCTTCCTCAATTTTAAAATTAACCCCATCCAACGCTTTTACCTGTTGATACTTTCTGACAAAAAGCGACTTGATTGACCCTTTAAGACCTGGCTCTTTCTGGTAGACTCGGTAGTATTTTTTTAAGTTAGAAGCAACTATTAAGCTCATCGGTGGTAACAAGCGGATATACTCAAGAACCCGATCTTAAAAATCGGGGTTTCTTGAGTTTATCCTAAAAACCGTTTTATCTTACTGCTCTCTTTAAAGCCGTTCCCGGAGTGAATCTAGGCATCCGACGAGAACTAATCGACTTCTTTTTTCCTCCTCCGATCGGCGAAACCATTTTTTTCTTAAAAAGCTTAGTAAAAAAGACGCCGAAGCCAGAAAGCTTAACTTTTTCGCCACGGGAAAGGGCCTTGCCTATCTCTGCCAAAAAAGCTTCAACAATCTCTTTGGCCGCTCTTTTAGTAAGTTTAGTTTTCTTTGCTAAAATCTCTATCAACTCTCTTTTGGTCATTTAGTTATCCCCACCTCCTTCTAAAACAACCAATGCTTAATTAATTGCATTTTAAAGGTGTTTTCTCTGCTTG
The DNA here is from genome assembly GCA_964634805.1 of uncultured Gammaproteobacteria bacterium. Classification (GTDB taxonomy): domain Bacteria; phylum Patescibacteriota; class Microgenomatia; order UBA12405; family JAHJSD01; genus JAHJSD01. The sequence goes on along the minus strand of CAZWLF010000001.1, from coordinate 2,895 downwards.
TCAACAAGCGGGGCGGTAATAGTAGCCCTGGTTTCTCTAATTGCGGTTAGTTTGATCTGCCCTGCCCACTTAGCTTCCTCGTCCAACCTCTCGGCCATTTTTTGAACCAAGACGACCAGTTCGCTGTCAGAAACTTCTTCCGGCCGGACAACTACCCTAACCTCCCGGCCAGCTTGATAAGCGGCCACGCTGGAAATACCCTCAAAAGATTTAACAATCTCCTCGATGTTCTCCATCCTTTTAAGATACTCTTCGTGGGCCTCATATCTGGCACCGGGCCTGGAGCCGGAGGCGGCGTCGGCAATCCATACAATGATAGATTCAATACAGGAAAACTGTTTATCCTCGTGGTGCTCGGCAACACAAGCAATCACTTTCTCGGGTAGTTGATACCGCTTCAGTAAGTCAACCCCCAAGCCTACGTGACTGCCTTCTTCATCGGTGATCACTTTACCAATATCATGCAAAAGACAGCCCAGCCTAACCAGTTTAACGTCTGCCCTTAGTTCATGAGCCAAAGCAACCCCAATTCTGGTTTCCTCGATTGTGTGCTGAGCCAGATTTTGACCATAGGAAAAACGGTATTTAAATTTGCCGATCAGTTTAACCAGCTCAATTGGCAGATGATAAACACCAACCGCCTGACAAATCTTTTTTCCTTCTTCAAGGAGAACTTTGTCCATCTGTGCTTGGGTTTGAGAAACGACCTCCTCAATTCTTGAAGGCTGAATTCTGCCATCACGAATTAGTTTCTCCAAAGAAATTTTGGCAATTTCCCTTCTGACCGGATCAAAAGAAGAAAGCCTGACGTCGTTAGTTTCATCCAGCTCCAGTTCAACACCAGTGGCCCTCTCAAAAGCGCGGATATTTCTCCCTTCACGGCCAATGATTCTCCCCTTGATTTCTTCGTCTGCTAAACGGATCGTGGAAACAGTATATTCAGCGACCCAGTCAACCACTCCGTGCTGTAAAGCGTCTACTAAAATTTCTTTAGCTATCTCTGTCTCTTGAGTCTTAATCGACTCTTTAGCCTCTTCTACTTTTCTTGAGATCCAACCAACCATTTGTTTTTCAACCCGATCGGTAATTTGGTTCTTGGCCTGGTCCTCGTCGAGACCGGAAATCTGCTCTAACTTTTTGGTCTCCTCCAGTTGAAGAGCGCTCAATTTCTCTTTATCTTCCCTCAAAGAACTCTCCAGCTTTTCTATTCTGGTTTCTTTCTCCTGAAGAAAACGTTCCTTTCCTTCCAACGATTTTAACCTCAGGTCTAAATCTCTCTCCCTTTGCCTTAATCTCTCCAAAAGATCAAGGATCCTCTTTTCTTCCAAAGACTTTTTAGCCGGTTGAGGTTTCTTCTTGGCCTTAAATTTTTCAGGAGCAACCTGAGGAGGCGGTTCCAGCGGTAAAGGCGAAGGTGCGGGAACAGAAACAGGCAACTCTTTCTTTTTGAACCCACCAAAGAAACCGAGTAACCGGCGCGGAATTATATTGATCATCTAGTCCTCCTTTAAAAACTTTAAAAAGAAGAAAAATTTTATTAAACATAATTTCTCCTTAAACCTTAATATTTTACCACGCAACGAGAGTTAAATCACTTGGCAGTCATCTTAAATTAAGATCACGAGGAAGGCTTATCGGCGGCAGACAGAACTTCTTGTTTCAGTAATTGAGCCGTTTTCTCGTTTTTATCTAAAAACTCCTTGACTGCTTCTCTTCCTTGTCCAATATTTTTCCCGTGATACTTAAAAAAGGCGCCACTCTGCTTAACCAGATCAAAAATCAAGGCGGCATCAAGCAGACTGCCGGATTTGGAAATTCCACCCCGGTTTAAAATCTCAAACTCCGCGTCTCTGAACGGAGGAGCCACTTTATTTTTCACCACTCTCGCTTTGTGAACTGAGCCAATAACCTGACCATCGCTATCCTTAATTGCTGTTTTTCTCCTTAGGTCAATTCTGACCGAAGAATAGAATTTCAGCGCCAATCCCCCGGAGGTAGTTTCCGGGTTGCCAAAGAAGACACCAATTTTGTGTCTAATTTGGTTAGTAAAAATAACTACTGTTCTCGATTTTGAAATCGCTCCGGTCAATTTCCTTAACGCTTGAGACATTAGCCTCGCTTGAACACCGATAGAGGCATCGCCCATTTGTCCTTCTATTTCCGCCTTGGGTACTAAAGCGGCTACCGAATCTATCACAATCACATCAATACCTCCTGACCTGACCAAAGTTTCGACAATTTCTAATGCCTGCTCCCCGGTATCCGGCTGGGAAATTAAGAGATTGTCAATATCCACCCCGATTACCCGGGCTCTTTCCGGATCCAGAGCGTGCTCGGCATCAACAAAAGCAGCCACCCCGCCTTGTCTTTGCGCTTCAGCAACAACATGAAGACAAACGGTCGTTTTTCCAGAGGCTTCCGGGCCGTAAATCTCAGTGACCCTGCCGCGAGGCAACCCTCCTACCCCCAAAGCCAAGTCCAAAGTAAGGCAACCGACAGGAACGACGTCAATTTTAAGCTTCTTCTGCCTTTCGCCCATTCTCATAATCGCCCCCTTGCCATATTGTTTTTCAATTTGCGCCATTGCCGCTTCCACCGCCTGGTTTCTGTTCTTAATTTCGTCTTTTTGTTTGGTCATGCCTTCCTCTTTAGATTTCAAATTAACTAATCGCTCTTCTTATTTTCTAACATAAAAATCATTAAAAAACAACTGAACCGCTCATTTCAACGATCGTATCAATGAGGGGTTAAAAATTTACTTAAAGGGAGCTATTTGGTACAATCACACAACCGAATACCTCGGCAATATAATATTTCAGCCTTGGATATTCAACGGGGATTGGCGCAGTTGGCTAGCGCGCACGCATGGGGTGCGTGAGGTCGCCGGTTCAAGTC